>JBDSKY010000240.1:0-7420 GCA_039916675.1 Bdellovibrionia bacterium | reverse complement strand
TGGGTATTTGGAAAGTTATAACAGGATCTGCGATACCTGTAGTTGCTGTCACCCAAGAGGTTTATACGGCCGTACCTCTGTTTTTGGTTTTAAGAGCGTTTGCTTCTGGGTGTTCGGCACTGACAGGGGTTGAAGCCATCTCCAACGGAATACCGGTATTTCAGGAGCCTACTCAGAAAAATGCGAAGATCACAATGCTCTGGATGTCGGTTATTTTAGGGTCCCTTTTCCTTGCCATCACACTTTTGTCTCGAATATATGGAATTGTGCCAAGAGCGGGTGAGACAACGGTCTCATTGTTGAGCCATGCGGTGTTTGGTGACGGATTTTTCTATTACGTGATCCAGGTCTCTACAGCGTTAATTTTGATTCTGGCCGCTAATACTAGTTATGCAGATTTTCCTCGGCTTTCGTCTCTTTTGGCAAAGGACAGGTTTCTCCCTCGGCAGTTAGCTAGTTTGGGAGATCGTCTAGTATTTTCAAATGGTATAATTGGTTTGAGTTTGTCTGCGATTCTTTTGATTGTGGTTTTTCGAGGAGATACTCACCAATTAATTCCTCTTTATGCGGTAGGAGTGTTTCTTTCATTCACCTTGTCACAATCGGGAATGATTCTACACCATTTAAGGGAGCGGGAGAAAAACTGGGTTCGGTCTCTTAGCTTCAACCTCTTGGGAGCTATTACGACATTTGTGGTTTTTGTGGTCATTGCCTCCACAAAGTTTATGAATGGTGCTTGGATGGTTGTGGTCCTAATCCCCATTCTAGTATTTATTTTTAATCAAATTCATAATCATTATCTAGCGGTAGGACGAGAGCTGTCCTTACTTGGGAAATCGGCTCCCGAAAGATTGGAGCCGATTAAACATACTGTGATCATACCTATTTCAGGTATTCATCGAGGAGTGATTGATGCCCTTCGGTATGCTCTTTCAATCTCTGATGATGTTCGAGCTTGTTACGTTGAAATTGATTCCGCCACTACCGATAGAGTACAGATTGAATGGAAAAAGTGGGCCCACGAAGTGCCATTTGTAGTTTTGAAATCGCCCTATCGTTCGGTGATATCGCCTCTATTAGAGTATCTTGATGATATTGAACAGACCATACACAGAGATGTGATTACGGTCATTATTCCGGAGTTTGTCACTGTTAAATGGTGGCATCAAATTTTGCATAATCACACGGCATTCCTGATCCGGGCAGCCTTGCTCTTGAAACGGGGTAAGGTAGTCACTAGCGTGCGGTACTATTTAAAGGGAGCCTAATTTTTAACCGACCTTATTTAAGCCGATCTTATCTAAAAGAGGCCTAACCTTAAAAATCATTTTCTCTGTGCTCAGCATTGCGACAGCTAAAAGCAGTACGCCACCCGCCATCATTTGGACCAGATTTAAAGAAGTATGGAGAAATGCGGTATTTAGAATAATTGCCCCAATAGGATAGACCAGCTCGATAAAAGCAGTCACCCCGGCAGGTGTACTTGAGAGACCTTTGTAATAGAGTATTATAGCTAAAAGGCCGGGCACTAAACTCATATAAAGGAGAGAATAGAGAGATGGCCCTGGTAGGAGATATTCCATTTGAATCGGGCTTCTTGAAATTAAGACAATCAGGACTACGGCCACAAGACCGAAGAAAAAACGCCAAAAAGTAGCCACTGGAGGCGGAGTTCTTACTAACAGGTTTTTACCCGTAACAGTGGCGGCCGCCCACATGAACGCCGCAGCCAAGGCATATTGAATGCCAATGGAGTGGGAGTCTTTCTTCAATAGAAAATCAAAATTTAAATCCGGAAAGCTCAGGACTAGGCCAGCAATTAGCGCAACCGAGCCCCAAAGGTAGAATTTCTTAGCAGGGCGTTCACCTAGAAAAGCGTAGGCGATCAATACTACTAGTACTGGCTGCAACTTCTGCAACAAAACGGCAACAGACGGGTTGATGTACTTAAAGCTTGCCGTGAATAAAATAGTGCCTGCTGCTGAACCGCCTGCTCCACTGAAGATGGCAGAGTTCCATTCTCCCCGATTAAGGGAAAAAGTGGAATTTCTAAATTTACGATACATCCAAGGTAGAAGGATAAGAACCGCTAGTACGTGTTCAAATAGAACTATAAAAGTCGGGTCAATTTTAGAAATTGCTGGATAGCGGATTAAGGCATCTGTTGCCCAAAGGAAAGCCGCGAATCCTACCCATACTGGTCCCGAAATTATAATAGACATGTTCTTAGAGAGTATTCATTCGTTCTTCATTTTTCCAGCGAGAAAAATTATCAATTGCTTGATTGGCCATAAGCTTACGAGATTCATCACGTTTTTTGCCTTCTACATTTTGAAACAGTGAAGGATCAAAAAGTCCGAAATGTATGTTTGAAGGCTCATATCGTTCCGGATCACTTCCAGTGATGTGCCGAAGGAGTGCTCCAAGGGCCGTATTAGCAGGGGGGGCTTGATGTGGACGATTCTCAAGCCGTTGGGAGATAAAAATTGCAGCGAGCATTCCGCAGGCTGCTGACTCCAAATAACCTTCTACTCCGGTAATTTGGCCGGCAAAATACACTTGGGGATGCCCCTTTAAGGAAAGATCCGGTCTAAGTACGCGGGGGCCACAAACGTAAGTATTGCGATGAATGGATCCTAATCGGAGAAACTCAGCGTTTTTGAGGGCTGGAATTAAACGAAAAACTTTTGATTGTTCTCCGTATTTAAGTTTGGTTTGGAATCCAACCATATTGTAAGCCGTTTTACCTAGGTTTTCGGGACGAAGCTGAACAACGGCGTGATGTCGAACGCCGCTTTCTGGATCGTTGAGTCCCACAGGCTTCATCGGTCCGAAGCGTAGAGTCTCTCTCCCGGTTGCTGCGATTGCCTCTATGGGCTGGCAACCTTGAAAGAATTTTTCTTTTTCAAAAGCTTTGGGTGGAACCTTCTCGGCCGCAGTTAATGCATCAATAAAGGCGTTATATTCCGGCTCAGTCATGGGGCAGTTTAAATAGGCTTCTTCGCCACCTTTGCCATACCGGTTTGCAATAAACGATGTTTTTGGATCTACCGTAGATGCATCTATGATTGGGGCAATAGCATCGTAAAAATATAGGTCTTTTAGGCCGGTCGCGGAAGCTATCCAGCTACCTAGTTTATCTGAGGTAAGTGGGCCAGTGGCAAATAGAGTAATGGCGTTCTCAATCGGGGCCGAGATTTCTTCGTTGACTACCGTAATATTGGAATGGGAGCGAAGTGCCCGAGTTACCGATTCAGCAAAAATTTCCCTATCCACAGCAAGGGCTTCCCCTCCCGGAACGGCAGCAGAGCTAGCCGCTCGCAGAATCAAGGAGTTAAGTAGGCTCATCTCAGCCTTTAACATGCCAGGGGCGGACTCAGTAGATTTGGATTTAAACGAATTGCTACAAACAAGTTCGGCACATTGATCCGTTTTGTGAGCTGGAGTGGTAAGTACCGGCCTCATTTCATGTAAAACGACCGAACAACCCTTTTCCGCCAGAAAATATGCTGCTTCACTGCCGGCTAAACCACCACCTATGATATGAACTCGTGGACTACCCATGTCGGGTCGGATATCATATTTTATGAAAAGAAGAGCGTGTAATGGATAGATTAGTCGATATTCTATTAAGTTTTTATGGCCCAACACCGTATTTCCTGATTTTTGGAATCTTACTAGCTTGCGGGCTGGGGCTTCCGATACCTGAAGATATTACGCTTTTTGCAGCTGGTTTAGCGGCGTATTATGGGCTTACGAGCCTATGGTTGGTGATTTTAGTTTCTTATTTAGGTGTAATTGTTGGGGATTCGCTTATTTTCTATTTGGGAGCTACTTATGGTCGTAAGTTGACCAAAAAGTGGTTTTTCGGAAAGCTCCTGCCTGAAGAGCGCTTAACGATCGTTCGATCGGAATTTCATAAAAAAGGAAACCGTCTAATTTTTGCTGCTCGGTTTATGCCTGGCTTGCGAGCACCCATGTACTTTTCAGCTGGAACATTACATCTTCCTTTTAAAGTTTTTCTCTTTTACGACGGTTTAGCCGCTTTCATTAGTGTCCCTACTATTATTGGTGCGGTTTATTATTTTGGTGACGAACTGGATCGCGTAGTTCGTGTTATTCAAAAAGTTGAACATAGTATCGTATTCGTAATAATTACGGTGGTTTTGGCAATCGCTGGAAAATGGTATATAGGTCATAGAAAATTAAAACGAATTCCACGATAAAGGGGTAAGCACTCTCACTATTAAAGGGTGGGATAGAAAGTCTATCTCTTGCGCCAATGAAAGGATTATTCAAAGGGGTATGGGCAGCAGATTACTGATAAGTTTTATTTTTCTATCGTTTTCGAGTGCTCTTCAAGCGGCATTGCCTAGCCCTGTGCCTTCCGAGTTAGCAGTGCCAACGCAGATGAGTTTGGAACGAATGGGTTCCGATGACATTCATTTACAAACTTGGTGTGCGGAGGCTAGTAGAGCAATTGTTGCACTTAAGTGGAAGATTGATCCTTGTACCAACATTCCTTGGCAAATTGGGGGGACTTCTGTTCAAGGTCGACCCTTGGTTTACGCGGATTTTGGTGATAAAAACGCCGAAAACACCACTCTCGTTTTTTCCACTGTACATGGAGACGAAATAACTCCTCTCTATCTCGCGATCCAATTGGCTCACTGGTTAAATGATCACCAGGGGCAATTTGATAAAACTAGAGTTGTAATCGCCCCTTTGGTGAATCCGGATGGATTTTTTCATTTTCCAAAGACGAGAATGAACGCTAGGGGCGTCGATATTAATCGGAATTTTCGTACAAAAGATTGGCAAAAGCGAGCTCTTGCAGCTTGGAAACTTCGATTCAAAAAAGACCCAAGGAGGTTCCCAGGGGCTGAACCAAGATCAGAGCCGGAGACACTGTTTCAAGAGGAGTTAATTCAAAAAATTAAACCTCAGAAAATACTCTCTATCCATTCCCCGTTGAATCACTTGGATTATGATGGGCCGAGTCCGTTGTCGCTTTCCCAGTTTCCAACAGAATACACCCAGATCTGTGAAAAATTGAAAAGAAGTCTAAAGGCTAAATCTAGTGGTTATTTTCCGGGGTCTTTGGGGAATTATGCGGGAAGGGAATTAGGAATTCCAACCCTTACTTTGGAGCTTCCAACGGCAAAACCCGAAAAAGCAGCAGGTTATTGGAAGAAGTTCACTAACGGCATTTGGACAATGATTCGTTTCGCTGTGCCGAGTTTTGCATCTGGGAGCCCAAGTTTCAGAGCCGGTAGCTTGTAATCCTGAACGATTTGAAAGACATTTTCTTGAACCCTCACCAACTTAGGAATACCGTTAAAGCCATGAGGATTCTGCTTCCATTTCTTTTGTTCGTTTTACTTTTAATTCACGGGTCCTCAATTGGACTTAGCGATGATGAGGCTTATTACTGGGTATTGGCTCAAAAATTATCCTTCGGTTACGCCTACCATCCGCCTGCAGTGGCGGGATTTATTGCTTTTTTTCAATTCTTATTGGGTGGTATTTTCGATTCACATATTTCTGGGCTAGTTCGGCTTCCCGCTGCTCTGGGCTCTTCTTTGATTTTTGGAATGAGCTTAGCTTGGTTAAGGGATTTGGGACTTCAAGCTAGAGATGAAGTTAAGGCTGCGGCAGTGCTTTTGTCATTTTTTGGATTTTTTTCTTTATCTTGGATGATGGTGCCCGATATCCCTCTTTTTTTGGGTTGGATGATTTTGTTCACTCAATGTTGGAAGCTTTGCTCTGAAAAACCCACGAACAAGAATTATTGGGGCCTTTGTTTAGGGGTCACTTTAACATTATTGTCAAAATACTCTGGCATACTAGTTGTTTCCTCTGCTTTCATTTCTCTTTGTATTTGGGCTCCTCGCGCTAGATTAGCTCCATGTTTAGGGTTTCTCTTCTTAGGTGGATTATTTGGAATTCTTCCTACTATTGCATGGAATTATTCGCATGAATGGGTTTCTTTACTTTATCAAATACGAGACCGACATGAAGGGAGTTCCATCTCTCTCCTTCGGTACCTCCGCTTTTGGGGTATTGAATGTATTCTCGCGGGACCTTTGGTTATCGCTTATTTTTTTAATTTGTTAGGTCGATTTGTGAAGCGGCTCTCGAGAAAAAATCACACTCGAGATGTTCACCAAAAAGTAGAAAGCTACCTCCTCACATGGATACTTCCTGCCGCGGGGGTTTTTTGCGTTCAACCCCTTTTCTCGGATTTTAAACCACATTGGGCTTTTATTGTTTGGTGGCCCGTTGTTTTGTCTTTGGCCTTTCTTTTAATAGTTAAGAAATCTTCTTGGACATGGCTTAAGTTCCAAAGCTTTTACGGTCTAACATTGGGAATATTTGTTTTGGCCAGTTGCCATTTTCCTATTGGAACTTGGATTGCGCGAAGCGCGTCTCATGTTCCCGGATCGGTGGGCTCATTTGATCCGCGATTGGATGTTACTAATGATTTCTATGGCTGGAACGAGTTGGAATCTTTCATTAAGATGAACTGGGGAGGAAGTTATGCCTCTCTACCGGTGATTGGGAGTAGATATCAAACTGCGTCCCAGGCTAGATTTAATTTATCTGGAATGAGGGTAACCCTTCTTCCTCGAGATCTCAAAGAAAGAGACGAGTGGCCAGATCTGGGTGTTTCTGATGGGCAAGGACCTGCGTGGCCTAAACTCACAACGGAGATTCTTTTTGTAGCAGACAATCGTTATGATTCCGGACCCCAATTTCCTTCTGCGAATTGCGAACAACTGGGGCGTTTTGAAAAGAGCCGATTTAATTTATTGGCGAAGTGGATCACCATTTGGCATTGCGCTCCCGGAAAAATTTGATGGCATTATCTGAACCAGATCATTTCGTATCCAGCCCACATCGTTTAGCGCCCCGCCTGCATTGAGAGCGATTTTAAACCATCGGTCCTTCCAGTCAGCAACGACATAACGGATATCGGGATTGGCAATCCCGGTAACAGGAAACTGCATTCCGGGGCCCTCATGGAGACTGACACGTTTTAAACGGGTTTGAACTACCATTGTAGTACTTGCCGAAGGTATGACAGATGCCGTGGGTTTCAGGGGAGCCATGGCGCTTTCTTGCACTTGGTCAGTAATTACTGGATGTGAAAGTTTCTGTGCAGCCAACAATTTATTTTCAATTGGCGAGACAATATTCGAGTTTACTGCAGCGTCATTCGTATTATTCTCACGCACCTTCGCAGTAATTGTTTCATTCAATGTGTTTGAGGGAGCCGCAGAATTGGCTGTCTCAATTGGTTTACGAGGAAGAGCTGTTTCGGACATTGCTGAGGCCACTTGCTTTCCAGAAGGTGTATGGGACTCGGAAACAGTATCCTTGACCTTTTGATAAGCCGATTGACCTTGTGAAAAGAGGT
>JBDSKY010000239.1:0-8869 GCA_039916675.1 Bdellovibrionia bacterium | reverse complement strand
ATATGGTGGAAGAGGGGGTAGTTCTTATTCGTGGAGTGATACCCACTATAGACGTCATTATGATCCTGTCTCACATACTACAGTAGAGGTTCCTTATACTACCTGGCATCAAATGCCTGGCGGGATGGATGGAATGCCAGGACGCTCGGGAAGCAGTGGCTGGGGAAATACTTCATCAGGTCCCTATGGTGCAATGGGCGAGTTTGCCATTCAAGTTCAGGAGGATGATGGAACTCTGTCCACCTACAGTAGTTGTTATGATCTCTCTCTGATTGATTTTAAGCGTTCTGAAGAAAACAACGACGCGATCTATGAGCCGGGTGAAACAGTTACCATCAGTCATATTCGAGTTCGTAACAGTGGAGGAATGTCAACCCCTACGCAATCTCAAATCCAGCTATTTCTTCATAGTCATGACTGGATTATTTCAGATGGTCAAAAACTAATTCTAAGCAAGAGTCTAGCTCCGGGAGAAGAGTTTGAAATTCCCGGTACCCTCAGTTTCAAGATAAATGATTATAAAGTTGATCAATCGGGGGGGCGGTTTATTTCCTCAGCAACCGTACAGCCTGGTGCCGGTATTGAATCTGTGAGTCGGGAGTTTGGGAAATTCGTAGATCCACAAAGCTTTCAAATCACTTATCCAGTGGAGATTACCCCAATTGCGAATGAGCTTCCAATTTCTTTCCCTGAATCTATGGCTCCTGGAGATCAGGTCAAGGTGTTTTGGAAAGTCACAAATATTTCAAATCGGGATTTTGGTGGTGAATCAGAAATGAAGCGTCTGATCTCCACTCAGTTCAAATATTTGGGAGGAAATTTACCCTCTGATTCCATTATTTTTAAATTTAAAGAAGCACAGGGCCAAAAGATCTCTGAAGGCGGTGCCTTGGCTGATGATGGTTTTGTTGCTCAAATATCTCGATTGAAAGCCGGCGAGTCCACGATTATTGAGGGGCGTGTTGAGCTCAAGGAGAATGCTGCCTATTATGCGAAAGCAACGCTCGAAACTTCTCTCTCCTTAGGAGGCATTACGGCTCCGGGTGATTTAAGCCGAATTCAATTCTATAAACCAGTATTATCTACTGCCCAAAAATATAAAAAGTCCGCTGGTGCTAAAATTCTTTTGATTACAAATAGTCAAACGACCCGTGAAGAACTGCTTGGCTTTCAAGCCATGGCTAGCCAGTTGGGTTTGGAATTGAATGTTTGGGATGTGTCTTACTATGGGTATTTGGATTTAGCTCGGCAGATGGATAAGGGTTCTAATTTGTTTCAGGATTGGAGAGATGGAACCGTAGTTTTTTTAAATTATGAACTTCCAAAACCTAATCAGCATGGGAGGCCCGTAGAATTCTTAGGAGTGAGCCAATTTAGAAGAGCAGCCCGAAACTACGGGATTAATTTTTTAATTTTAGGGCGAACCCGGGACTCTTTGGGTCGTTTGGTTTTTGATTCACTTGCAATGCCCAATGGAGAGACATTGGATGATAAATTTAATTCGGTGAAAGAAGCGATTAAAGATAAATATTCTCCTCTCACTTTGGAAATTCAGCCCGGGACAGAGCCGGAAGTCGAAGACGGTGCGTCTGATTATGATGAAATTTCAATCGACCGCTGGAAGTTGGGTGGTCGCCCTCGCGAAAAGTCCTTCCAAAAGGAAGCAAAAAAATTTGCAGAGCGCCTAACTTATTTGTACCCTGATCGTCGCTATTTTGTTGTGACTGATTTTGAGCCAGTTTTATTGGGTAAAGCCGCATTGAAGAAAAATTGGCATTCTGGAACTTTTCAAATCAGAGAAGGTTTGGATGGCGGCTTGGGATCGGGGTTGGCATTCGAAATCGACCCGTCGGTTTTACATGGTGGGAAATTTTTGGAAAATGCGGATTTAGTTCGCAGTTTTGTTTTATCCTTAGGGTTTCAACAGAAGATTGATTTGATGAAACGTCTTTTCTCATCACAGAATGGGCTATTGCCATTACGCGATGAGGTTATGTCGTCGGTCATGGCTGAGCTTGGAATAGAACAAGAAACAATGAGACAAAATAAGTACCGTGAAGTACTAAAGGGGCCCCAGATTGCTGAGAAGTTGGTGAAGCTCAGATTATTTGTAAATTCATTTAAATTGGCTCTTCCCACTTTGGATTCTCCGTTAGCGGGTAGTTTGTTAGAAATGAATGCAAGGCTCAGATATTTGGTAGAGACTCAGGTGAGCTTTTGGGACCGTTTCGCCGACTTCTTTGACAATCATCGAATGGGGCCCAAGATGACCAAGGAAAGTCTTGTGCTCCTGAGTGAGTTACAGAATGGTTTGTTTGATTCGAAAGTAAATAAAGCAACTGTGGCCAAAGCTGTAAAGGCGGAGTATTTAAAATACAAAGAGAGCGTTAAAGTTTCCATTTCGAATCACAAGAAGGAAGGCGTTCACGTAAATGCCGGCGAGGTTGTCCTTGCTCAGGCTAAGGAGCCTTTGACTGGTACGGCGGGATTGTCTGGTACTTTCGAGGAATATCAACAAACAGCTCAGCGTATTCTTACTAAGAGCGAATACGATGAGTGGAAGCGGAATTTGATCAATCCTTAGGCCTTCCTCACGTCATTAATATGTCTGTCTTTCATGAGTCTGAGGTCGAAATTAATGGCTCAACCTAGCGGAAGTCCTCAAAAAACCGTGTAGGAAAATATTCATTTTTGACTATGCGCACAAGTGGTTCATAATTAAACTCTTTGTTTTTATAATTTTGTAAAAGAAGTTTATCGTTGAGCTTGAATTTTTAAATTTATCTCATTACAATATAATTTGATCATCAATTTTTGAAAGACGGGTAATAATCAAATATGACTATAACTAGACGGAATCTCGTCTTTCTTTTTGGCTTGTCTCTTTTTTGGCAAACACCGTCCTTTGCTCTCACAGTGACAAGGGTGCCTTATCTGCAACTGGGAACTCCGGAAAGTGTTGTTGTAAAATGGAGAACCGACACCTCTTCAGATAGCTATGTAATGTTTGGTACTTCGCTCACGGCTTTGAACAAGAGTGTAACGGTACCACAGAGTACAACTCGTCACGAAGTCAAAATCACTGGATTACTTCCTGATACTACCTATTATTATGCGGTTGGTTCAAGTTCGACCATTCTCGAAGGAAAGGATGCTGAACATTCATTTCAGACTTCTCCTACCCCGGGTTCAACTAAGCCCTTTCAAATCTGGGTTTTGGGCGATCCGGGAGCTCAGACCTCTACACAACTGAAGGTTCGCGACGCCTATTATAAATACGCGGGTTCCAACCGTACCCATGGTTGGCTATTCCTAGGAGATAATGCGTATGATTCAGGAACCGACTCAGAATATCAAAAGGGCGTATTTGACGTGTATCAGAAAATGTTCAGAGGCTCAGTGCTTTGGCCCTCACGAGGCAATCATGACATGGATCTAAATGTCTATAAAGAAATCTTCACTCTTCCTACGCAAGGGGAAGCGGGAGGCACCCCTTCAGGGACGGAGTCTTACTATTCCTTTGATTATGGCAACGCTCATTTTATCTGCCTAGACTCTTACGCCACTGACCGCTCCGCAACCGGACGGATGGCAACTTGGTTAAAGGCTGATTTGTCAAATACAAGGCAGAACTGGATAATTGGTTTTTGGCATCACGCTCCTTACAGCAAAGGCTCCCACGATTCAGATACCGAGGAAGAGTTAATCGAGATGCGAACCAATATCATTCCAATCTTTGAGGCAGGTGGAGCCGACCTAATTCTAAATGGACATAGCCATGCTTACGAACGTTCTTATTTCATCGACGGTCACTACAATGTCTCCAGCACGTTTAAGGCTAGCATGAAGAAGGATAATGGAAATGGCCGCGAAACTGGCACGGGTGTCTATAAGAAAACGAATCAGGTAGGAGCTCCTCATCAGGGAACAGTCTATGTTGTAGCGGGGAATGCGGGGGAGGTTACTGGGGGACCTTTTGGGCATCCAGCCATGATTACAAGTTTAGAAAAATTCGGTTCCTTAGTTTTGAACATCAATAATAATCGTCTGGATCTGAAATTCTTGCGTGAAACGGGTGCGCTCGATGACCAGTTTACAATTGTCAAAGGCGGGGGCGACTCAGACACGATTGCACCTACAATCGTAATCACAAGCCCCAAGGCTGGAACTACGATCACAGAAAATCAAGTCTCATTGACGGTGGACGCTTCAGACAATATCGGTGTGGCGAAGGTTGAATTCTACGATCAGACCACTCAGATCGGCAGCGATACTACCGCTCCATTTAGTATCCAATGGGATACCCAGAAGGTAGCTAATGGAACCCATCAATTGATTGCGAAAGCCTACGATGCTGCAGGGAATACCACTAGCTCGGTACCAGTGAGTGTCAAGATTGAACATCCAGCTTCAAGTCCAACTCCAAGTCCAAGTCCAACTTCAACACCGAAACCAACCCCGACCCCGACACCAACCTCTCCTCCGGATACAGAGCAAATCATATTTAAGGCAACTGCTGACGCCTATGTAGAGAGCTCTACTCCAGATAAAAACCTAGGAAAAAAAGAAACCTTGAGGACCGATGCTTCCCCGAAAAGTGAGAGTTACATCCGATTCGAGGTCACGAAAATCCCACCTGTTATTAAAAATGTAGTATTGCGGCTCTATGCCACCGATTCGACCGAAAGTGGACCTTTACTTTACGTCACAACCTCCGATTGGAAGGAATATAAAGTCACTTGGAAAAATCGTCCGAAGGCTCTGGGTTCTCGATTAGGCAAATTGGGAAAAATTGACGGAACTCCCATTTCAGTTGATTTTGAAATTACCAGCTCGATTAAAAGCACGGGAGTTTATAACTTTCTACTTAAGAGCGATTCATCGGACCGCGCCGTATTTTCTTCTCGTGAAGGAAGTAATGGTCCTCAACTTATTATCAATCCTCAGTGAAACGTTAAAAACGAGAGGCATTTCCAGCGTTATTTTCGATAGTATGATTTTTTAGACCTTGGCCCTTAACTCTGGACTATTTAGGATTTATTTTAAAAAGGAAAAACCATGAACATCCTCTTATGGGTTCTTCAAATATTTCTTGCCCTGCATACCGCCATGGGCGCGGTATGGAAGTTTTCCAATTCCGAGCAAATCATACCTTCCCTAAAAGCGATTCCTCACGGAGTTTGGCTGGCGATGAGCGTCGTTGAGCTGCTTTGCACCCTGTCCCTGATCCTCCCAGCAATTAATAAGCCCCTAGCCATTCTAGCCCCTATCGCGGCGGCCTGCATTGCAGCGGAAATGCTGCTCTTTTGCGGTTTGCATATTTATTCTGGTTCCTCCGAGTATGGTTCCTTGATCTACTGGCTTGTCGTAGCTGCAATTTGCGCGTTTATTGCCTATGGCAGGTTTGTGCTAAAGCCTCTTTAAAAGGCCGTTAACTCGTAATCCATTTGACTACAAGTTTCCCATACCATTCTTCTTAATATTGCTTGTAGACAAGAGCGTCAAACGATTTGCTCCTTTGAGTATAGTTGATGTATTCTGTTTAGTTTATCAAAAACAAAGCTAAGTAGATCTATACCTTTATACAACCGAATTTTACCCTGTATTTAAATACACAAAAGAAAGATAATATAACCAAAGAAACTAATTTGCGTTCGCAATGAATATTTATTTATATTTGAATAAATATCTTTGTGTAACAAAAAAAAAGGAGGTTCTGTGGTTGAGAAGTCATTTTCCTGGATATTTATCGTTCTTTCTTCAATTTCTGTTTTAAGCACAAGCGCATATGCTATCGAGGTGCAGGAGATGCCACCGATAGATGCTGATACTTCGGTTACAACGCTCGCCCCGACGCCGTGCGTGCAGAGTCGAGGTCTGTGGCTTTGGAGTACGTCGGACATAATAAACAGTCAATCGGAACAAAATTTATTGATTTCAATGAGTAAAGCCGCAAATATTACGGACGTTTTTCAATATTTGGTCAAAAAGGACTATACCACCAATGAAGCTGGCTTGAGGCGTTTCAATGCTAAGCTAAAAAGTGCTGGAATTCGCTCCTGGGGTTTGGAAGGTTGGAGAGGCTACTTCAGCGATTCTGATGGGCCAGCACTATTCTATGCAGCAGCGGACGCATTAATTGCATTTAATTCCCGCGTTGCCGCAGATGAAAAATTTTTCGGTTTTCAAACTGATCTAGAACCACAGGACGGCCAGGGTCCGGGGTCTCCTTCTAGCTTTCATAACGGAATTCCCGATTCAAAATTAAACAAAACAGGAGGAGGAGTAGTATACCCATCACAGGCACAAGATCGGGAGATGTTGATGCGTGACTGGGTGAAGATTCAAGAGACCTTGGGGAAGAAAATTCATGCAGCAGGGTTGAAAATGGGCGGTGCAATGCCAAGCTGGACTTCTGACTATTTCGGAGAAGAAGTCAAGGTGACCTACGGTGGCATTCGACAAAATGTCATGAAATTCATGATGGGATTTTTAGATGAATATCTGATCATGTCATACAAGACGATTCCTACTAGCGTAGCCAGTAGAGTGCTAGCGCAGGTGACTTACGCGGATACTCTTCCATTGACCAAGCGCCCTAGAGTCTATGCAAGTGTTGAAACTCATGCGGGCATAGGTTCGGGAACTTCTTACGCCGACACACCGGGTAAGAACACGAAAACTGCTGTTTTGGCTGATATGAAAATCATTTACTCCACCCTAAAAGCTCACCCCTCGTTTTGCGGTACCAATATTCATGACTGGGTTGGATGGATGAAGTTAAATCCCTAAAGACGTTAGTGCTCTTATTTGATTAGCTTGGCAACATGTGCGACAGAATCTTTTGTTCGATTCTGTCGCACATTGCCTTGGCCCTATGACTTTTGAGTTTGGAAATGACTTTGACTAATTCGAGAGAGTTTATCTCGCTTAAGGGCAAAGACCTTCGAATGTCCCCACATTATTGATGGACTCTTGCCGTTTATTTTCCGGCAAAGAAATAAGAAAATTCATACCAGTGAGTTTCTCAATCTTCTCCACTGGTACAATATAATCGCAGAGGTTCATTTCATTTGAAAAGTAGTGCCTATTTTGCATTAAAAATGCAGACGGCTTTAAAGGAAAGCTGTCATTAATTACGATTTTATAAAAATGAGTAGGAATCGATATCTTACCATTTAGCTTCAAGGCGCGTGCTTGATCGTCATGGACTACACCCGTAATCACAGTGAAATCCTTTTTAGGTTGGTCCGACAAAGTCCGAACTTGAGTTTCCAAATCATTCCAGAGTCCATCATTGAATGAGTTTTGAACCTGCGGAGCAACATTCGTAGTCATGAAAGTCTGAACTTTGAGAGATCTCTCATCAAAGTCTCCGCAGGGAGTTAAATGCCCTCGGGAAAATGTCTTTGTGACGTCCTCATAACTATTATGTTCAATTCTTTCTAAAGCGGTTAAACGGCAGTCTGATCGGAATTTTTGATTCCTTGGGCGGGATAATTTGGCAGCAGGAGTACTGTTGTTGCTAACGGGATTCTGGAGGTCTGGCTGAATAGCCTCATGGTCTTGCCCCAGATGCTCAATCGTCAAAAGAGGAGTATTTACATTAACATCATAAACAGAATAATAGCCTCGATAGTCTAGATATCGAATATTTTTTTGGTCTGGAGCGTAAGAAGGCTTTGAGTCCGGGTCAATCCTTGATTTTCCAAGAGGATACGGAAAGTGGGGACTAAATGTCTTTTCCCGAGCGCCAGAGTTTGTAAGTTGAGTGCCGGAGTTGGCTGAAGGAAATTCATTGCTTAAATCTGCAGGCGGGACGGGAAAGGCTTGATATGGAAGCAATAACGTAAATGTGAATATAAACGCTAAAAGTCTAATCCGAAATAGTTTCATAAGATCGGTCTGCCTCTAATAAATCCGGGAGAGGTCTCACGGAGGCTCGCTTGTCTCATAGAAAACTTAATTAATCTATAACTTAGTTATACTATATTTAAGGCGTAAGCATGGCAAAAAGTGAAACTGATAGGTATCTGCCGATTCTTTTCGCTGGATTAATGAGCGTTTTTCACTATAAACTGAAATAATTGAAGATAGAACATCAAACTCATTTGGGAACTGAGGATTAATGAAACTTGTCCTAATTTTTGTTCTTACAATAAGCAATATTTTTAACATTGGAATTGTGTCAAATGCTGGAATAATTGGAAAAAAGGAATGTGTATGGCCCAGAGGCAAGATCCTACAAGTCAAATTTATGCATCCCCCTGATACTCCCCTGAGTCAAGATGAATTCCACGAAACAAAGAACAGAGTTCAAGAAGCCGCTTTGGAGTGGACAAAAGAGACCCCCGTCAGGTTTAATTTCATCGAATCAGGTGACGCAGATATTCGAGTTATGTTTAGAAAAAAAGGCTCTGCCTCAGAAATGGGAGCATGCGCGAATTTGGATCAAAATCATGAAACCATGAACTTGGATATTGGCCCGGCGACTCCCGAAAAAACGTTTCAATCCACAGTGTGGCACGAGTTTGGTCATGCATTAGGGCTTGATCATGAAATGCAACACCCAGAGTCAGATATTGCATGGAATGTGACACGTTTGTATGAAGGATATGGTTATAAAAATAAGGATTTTGTAGATGCACAAATACTGGAAAAAATGAAGGATACCAACCTGAAGACTACTTATGATAGTTCTTCAATCATGCATTATCCAGTACCTGCGCATGACACTTTAGACGGAAGGGTAGTGAATGAAAATTTCAAGATATCCCGATTAGACAAAGAATTGATAAGAAATGTCTATAGAATAAAGCCTCAAATAAAAATAGATGAGTCTGGTATTTGTCACCATCTATCCGAGACA
>JBDSKY010000238.1:0-4530 GCA_039916675.1 Bdellovibrionia bacterium | reverse complement strand
CCAATGTAAATACCCTCGCCGGCTGGACTCAAGACCAAGTCTATTTTTTTCTCGGAATTTTTTTTTCGTCCGATGCCCTTTTTACAGTCTTATTTCAACGAAATTTCTGGAATTTTTCTGACCTTATTAACCGTGGCGATCTCGACATACTCTTAACAAAGCCGGTCCACCCCCTCTTTCTTGCGCTCTCGCAGTCCATAAACCTTACGGCAATATTTAATATCGTTTTGGGGCTTGCGATCACGATTAAGTACGCTCAACCCGCAGGGTTCTTAGGAGGCTACCGCTGGTTATTAGTGGGAGTCTGGCTTCTCGTAGGTTTAATTACAGCTCTCTTAATCCGTTTTACATTCTCTATTACAGTCTTCTGGACTGAGCGCAGCTGGGCCATCTCCCGGCTCTATTATCAGTTTTTCGCCTTTGCCACTAAACCTGACACCATTTACCCACCGGCGATACGCTACCTCATTCTTACCGCCCTTCCCTTTGCTTTCATAGGAAGCGTCCCTGCTCGTGCTCTACTTTACGGTCTAGAATTTTATGAGTATGTGAGGCTAGTCCTCGTTTTGCTCTCCTTCTTTCTACTAAACTCCTTCCTTTGGAAGCGAGCACTTATGCGATATCAAAGCGCGAGCAGTTGAAGACTCAAAAATATTGAATTACATGGCGGTCGCCGTGGCGACCAAATAGAAAACCATGAGAATCTTTCATTTATAGAAAAATAATTTATTTATCCTTGCCTAAAATGAATGTCGGAATAGAATTTTATACAATTTGAAGAAACCCATGCCTTCAAGCATGGCGTTTCTTAACAGCAGGGAATTTAATAATCAGATGGTCGCCGTCGCGACCGATGATCAACTCCTACAATTCGCTAATGCGAGTTGCTGTTCAGAACCCATGGAGGAGGTTGAAATGGCATCATTCCGAGATATGTGTTTCAGTACAAACGATTTTGCAAAAATAGCCGAAATCGATAAATCAGAAATCTCTACACTAGAAAATAAAGGCGTACTCAAAACTATCAAACGCCGGCTAGGAAATTCTGAACGAAAAATGATCCCTCTTGAAAGCATGCAAGAATATTTTCAAGCGATGCGAGATGGTCGCCACGGCGACCAAGAAAACAAGTACCGTTTACCCAAACATAAAGTTCAAATGTTCTACAACGTAAAGGGAGGTACGGGCAAATCCACCCTGACCGCCCAATATGTTATGAAATCAGCAATGCTTGGACTGAAAGTTTTAGCAGTAGACCTGGATGGACAGGGGCATCTCACAGTCAATTTGGATATCTTAGACGGACATGAACGTCCCACTATCTATGACGTGCTAATCAACGACCTTCCACTTGAAGACGCCATTATGAATGTAGCCCCAGGGCTGGACCTTGTTCCGGCCAACCTTGGTCTCTGCAATATCGAAATTCCACTGAACAACAAATCCCGTAGAGAATATCGCTTATCAGAAGCGATATCTAAAATAGTCGATCAATATGACCTTATCGTGGCAGATACTAATCCTGCTGCTTCGATCCTGAACGGTTCAATGTTAGTAGCTGCGAATCTTGTAAACGTAGTCTGTGCCACCAACCCTTTATCGTTTCACGGCATGTCGTTAGTCATGGCAACTATTGAAGGACTTGAAAGAGAATTCAGACACACCCTCGATGTGCGCATAGTGCCCAATATGTACGATAATCGCGAAGTAATCAGCCAAGAAGTCTTAGGGGAATTGCGAGCGCAGTTTCCAGATCATTGTACACGAGCAGTGGTTAACCGAAGCGCCGACCTGAACGAAGCGACGAAGCGAAGAACAACGGTCTGGGATGTAAGCTCTAAAGGTGTAGCAGCCCAAGATATCGGAATGCTCACTCAAGAGCTGCTCTTTAGTTAAGCCGTCTTTAATCATAGGAAATCAATAGAACGGAGAATCTCATGGACGAAATTAAAAAAAATGAACAAGCCGGTTCCAAAATTAAAACCAGGCAAGGAAGTGGATATCTAAAACAGCTCTACTCGACAGCAAAAACCACTGCTGGCACTACCCACTCTCATCTCAAAAATTTGACCACCTTTCTGGTCAACTTTGTCCCTATAGACAAGGTCGATGCGTCTGAGCTTCAGGTTAGAGTTCACTTTGATGAAGCTGAAATTTCGGCTCTCGCCCTATCTATTAAAGATCACGGAGTGCTCCAACCCATTCTTGTAGTTCAAGATGGCGATCGTTACAAAGTTATCGCGGGTGAGCGTCGACTAAGAGCGGCACGCTTGGCGGGCATGGACCGAATCCCGGCCAGGGTCCTGTCTACAAATGACAAAGCCACTCATGAAATTGCGCTTCGGGAAAATTTGGATCGAGTAGACCTTCATCCCCTAGAAGAAGGGGAAGGTTACGTGTCACTCTTGGAATCTCAGGCTTATGTTAGCCACGAGGCAATAGCAAAAGCCTTCGGAAAACCCAAGTCTCGGATCACTGAATGCATTGGGTTTACACGCCTTTCTCCAAGCACAAAAGAGGAGCTCCTACGAACAGGAGTCAAAAATCGCGCACTACTGCGACAGCTCTTAACCCTACCAGCTACTGATCAAATTCAAATGATTCGAGAGGCATCGGGAAGAGAAGAGGTACTGGAATCCTTAACAGGTACAGGTCCCGTCAGTACGGCCACCGGAGATACCAAAAAGAAGCCCGTATTAAAGCCCTTTACCTACAAGGTAGACAGAAAAGGAATATCTGTCCCGGGATTTAAGTGGAAAAAAAGTGAAGCTCCTGAAGTACTGAAAAACTACATCGTCTCACTTAAACGATTAGTTGAAGAGCTTGAATCACTTAACTGATTTAAGTTAACGCCTTTGACTGGCCAACGAGTTTTTTGTTTTTGGAGATTATCTAGGTATTTGAATAAATCATTACTCCGGATGTATCCGGAACTTGATGCATGGCGTAAGAAATACTGATTCCCTTCACGAATAAGGAAGCCCTGATGAGTAATTACCCCAGAGTGCCTGTTATCACCTTCATGAACTAAGTTGATAACAGTCCCATCTGGGATTGCATCAACTACTCCTCTTAGCTGGCTTAGCTTTATATAAGGCACTTGAGCTTTGATAGAAATCTGAGATGCTTGTTCTCTTACAGAGGCGAGGTGTCTTGAAACGCCTTCTTTTCTAGCTCTAGCACTCACCCATTTATTTCGATCAATTTGTTTACTGGAAAACTGTGGAGTCAAACCATGGGCCTGAGCGACTTCAGAAGTAATATCCTTCAAAATGCCGGCTCGTTGGTTATTTGGAATCCAGTCAGACTCCGGCAGATGATTTCGAGCATAGAAATTGGCAGTGCCATCTTTGTACCTTATGGCTAAAAGATGGTCGATAAATTGTTCCGGAGCATTACTTTGAGAAAGGGCCGCGACTGTTTCAACAAATGTAGTGCAATTATACTTCTTGGGAATGATTGGCGCGACGTCTTCGATGCTGTAACCATTTGCCAGCTCTGCCACTTTATCTTGATGTCCTGTGCCGACTTCTATATAAGCACTCCAAAATTTGATCCGCTCTGAAGGATTCAGATCGCGTGCTAGTTTGAACTCATCGGAAAGAGGCCCCGTAGCCTCCTTTTGCGCAATGATCTGCTCGTTCTTTGCATCAGGACTTTTATTAAAATGAGAGGGGACAGGAACAGACCGTGAAATACCCGCAGAAACGCGTCTAGTATCCTGTGCGGCTACTGCCCGATTCATAACCGAATTTTCGCTAAAAATGCTTTCGTCTTTTAACTCATTTTGACTTGCTAGTAAAAGTCCCAAGACCATAATTGCACTGCCTGCAGCGAAATAGCCTATGTGCTTTTTCTTTTCTGGAACTATCAAATGAGGAAGCGAGGGAGATACTGGTCTCGTCCCCTGAGGCCTAGATTTTGAGGCTTTCCTCATGGTCGTATTTTTGGATTCCCCGGCTTTCTTGGGCTTTGCTAATGTTTTGAGCGCCGTAATTTTTTTCGGTCGAATAGATTTTGTAGGTCCAAAAACCTTTATAGGTCCCGTAACCTTTTTTCGAGACGAAACAGCCGGCTTCATTTTAACTGCTTTTTATCTTTCATTAAAAAACCCTCTCCTGCTATTCGGAGGATTTGAACTAAACCTAAAAGATTTCTTTCGTTCTAAATAGCTGGTAAAAATCTATTATGTGGATTGCTAAACCAATCGCCCAACTTTCCGAAAATGAGCAAATTCAGTGGGAAAAAATTTCCGAGCGCCCCTTATCCCAAACTTTAGCTTGGGCAAGAGCGATTAATGCGGTCTCAGGGAAGGCATACCTTGTTTTCAGTCCCGAGGAAAAGGTGGGAGGTATAATTTTTGGAATGCCTGTTACTTCTAATTCCAATGATGAAAGAATCCGATTTGAATGTATCAACGGTCCTCTTTTAAACTGGGACAATTCTGAAATGGCTCCTAGACAACTCGCAACTTTTGCCTTGGCGACATCCAAGCTGGAGCCTAACTTTCATTCACTTTCTCTAAGACCC
>JBDSKY010000237.1:0-3280 GCA_039916675.1 Bdellovibrionia bacterium | reverse complement strand
ACATCCCGAAGAAATAATAGTGGCAGTGGCACATTACGATGTTGCGGATACGACAAAGGAGGGCGCGATGGATGACGCTTCCGGTGTCGGCGTGGTCTTAGAGTTAGCGCGGATCTTCGCAGAGAGAGAGTCAGAAAGAACGATAATTTTTCTATTAACAGACAGCGAAGAATATGGAGCGTTTTGGGGTGCAAACGCATTTGTTAAATCTTATGAAAAGATAGGGCAAGTAGTCGCGGTTGAAAACTTCGACTTTGTGTCTCCTGAAAAGCAAACCGGCATTTTAACGCTCTGTGATGGACTTAAGTCGGGGCACACTCCTTTATGGCTCAGAGAGATCGCCCTGAATTCCATAAGGTCTCTGAATTTGGTACAAGCCCTCGATCTGACCGGCATTATGGAGGCAATTGAAAGAGCTTTACAAATTCCTGCCGCCGATCATGGAATTTTTCTGGCAGCAGGAATTCCAGCTTTTAACTGGGTCGGGCAAACCGACAATTTTCCTCATGTTATGAAGCATTATCATCATACTCTCGCAGATACCGCTGAAGCGATTCGGCCTGAAAGTATGGAGCCCTTCGGAAAAGCAGCCGAACGAGTAATCAATACCATCAATGAACTCCCCAAATTGCCGGGCAACTTTAGAGACGACTTTTATTGGAAATTGTCCGATCGTTACTATCTGCCAGGATGGTCGGCTCTATGTATTCAAATACTGCTTTTCTTACCCTTTGTCTTTTACACTATTGCAAGCGTTCAATCTCTCGTCCTCGTGAGAAAAAGGGATCGTTTTATAAGAGTAGCAAAAAATGAATCGAAAAATGTAGGCATTGTACTTGGCTCCCTCTTATTAGGGTACGCTATCATGTTGCTACTACCCATACTTGGAGTCATTACTCAATATGAGGTATTTCCGGCTACACAAAAATCCCTCATACTTAACTCTCCCAATTTTGGAGCCATATTTATCGTAATTGCTTCAATTACTTTTACTTTTTCTATTTTTAGAAAATCTTTCAACCATAAAAATGACTCTATCGAAGACTTTGAAGTTAGGCATGCAGTGCATACTCTTTTCTTATTTCTGATTATTCTCTTGGCTTTTCTTAAGAACAGCTATCTGGCAGTTCTTCTACTATTGCCGCCAGCTTACTTTTGGACTTCGCTCAATTTCAAACACCACCGTAGAAGCAGATTTATCAACGGGCTACTCGTCCTGCTGGGTTCGGTTACATTTGTAGCTATGACAGCCGTAATGACCACAGTTTTCCATGTGGGTGTCTTTTACTGGTACATTTTCTTGGCCGCTTCGTATGGTCTATTTTCAATTTATGCCGTGGTGCTCTTTATTGTTTCCATTTCATTAATGATCAGGATGTTCCGCTCAATTTTATCTTAACATTATTCCCAATTAAGCAGCTTTCGAAACAATGGCCTTATGCTTCGTAGAATCTACGCCCAAGAGTGTCCTCATATAAGGGGACATAAAAGTCCCCTTGGGATCTAGCCTCAAGCGAAGTTCTTGAAATTGATCCCACATTGGATAGATTTTAGATAAATCTTCCGCTGTCTGAGTGTGCATTTTGCCCCAATGAGGGCGGCCCTGGTGGTTTTTGAAAATCGATTCCAAAGTACTAAAATATTTTTGATACTCCATCCCTTTATACATATGGGCAGCAATATAAGCCGAATCTCTTTTATACGCAGGGCTCAACCAAATATCGTCCGCCTTTGCAAATCTGCACTCGAGAGGGAAACAAACTGCGAAATTCTTCTTCTCAATGGCCTCTACCACTTCTAGTAAGGCGTCTTTAAATCTGTCGCGGGGAATATTATATTCCATCTCATGAAACTTTACGTACCTTGGCGTGGTAAAAACTTTATGCGCATAGTTAACTTTGCTAAAACCTGACAATCCCCATCCACATATTTTGTTGATCGCTTTTGCCGTATGAGGGAAAATGCGGCATATTTCGCACAAAACCTTCAGGACACCGTTTTCGAGAATCAGATCGTTCAAATGATGACTAATGGAAAAATGATCTGCGGTTTCATCAGTAACGTTTAAGGCCTTGGTCTGCACCACATCAGTGTAGGGAAATAAAAAAAATTCGAAATTCCTGTTTTCTTTCAATCTCTGATCCAGATTGGAGAGGCAGTCCTTCAAACTTTCGATCTTTTGCACAAATTTGAGTCTATATGAAGGTACAAGGCTTAATTTCATTTCAAAGATCACACCCAAGGTACCTAAACTCACTAGGGCCGCTTTAAAGAGATCCCTATTCTGTTCCTCTGAACAAACCAATGACTCTCCATTTGCGGTAATTAAGGCGAGCTCTTTCACCTGCGTAGCAAGAATCCCGAAATTAATCCCAGTACCATGGGTTCCTGTTGAAATACTTCCTGCCAAGGACTGCACGTCTATATCCCCTAAATTTTCCATCATGAGGCCGTGGTGCAAAAGGCTCTCACTCACACGATTGAGCTTCGTACCACTTCTGATGAGAGCTTCCTTCTTTTCTGTATCAACGGATACGATTCCCTTATAACGATCTAAGGAGAGTGAAATCCCCGACGTAGCAATCAGCTCAGAAAACGAATGCCGGCTCCCGAGAGCCCTCAGACTTCTATTTGAGCGAACCGCATTTAGAATGATCTCGACTAATTCTTGTTGAGTTTTAGGACGATGAATGTGGGAAGGAATGAACCGAACCGAGCCTGACCAGTTTGTTAGTTCCATAGGTGTCCCTATAATATTCTACTATACATTGAATGCCTGACATAAATTATACAGTAAAAACGACAGAAAACTAGTCAACTATAACCATTGATTATTGCAGCCAAAACTTGGGATTTATCGACTAATGAGTAAATTCTAAGGAGACAGAAATAGGGAATAGCAGCGGCTCCGTATAACTCCTTGTTTCGCTCTTAGTAACGATGAACCCATTCCAAGAAAGTAGACACGGCTTTATTCTGATACCCGCTTTTTGAATTAGAAATATCTGTGGTGATACTCCACTTGGAACTCAGACGCTTTCGGATTCCAATGCCTTCGAGGCCATTCGTATCGGCCCCCAGATTTAAAGAAGTCCCCTCTCCAAGCCGGAGTTTAGCTGTGAATAACTTAGTAGTAGAATCATAACCGACGCTTTGAACGGGAGTCGAAGCCAAAGCGTACAATGAGGCTATTCCAAGGGCCTTGTCGGCGATCGCGGCACGAGTGCTTCCTACAGACTGCTCTTGGTCAGCATCAAGCTCTTCCATTGGTTTACCGAAT
>JBDSKY010000236.1:0-4543 GCA_039916675.1 Bdellovibrionia bacterium | reverse complement strand
TAGTTTAATTTCCACTTTTTTACGAAGCGCGAGAAAAGCTCTGGCTTGAGACTGATGCTCAATCCCGACTGATTCAATCGCTTCACAAAAAGCGGCCGAACTTCCATCCATAATAGGAACTTCTGGTCCATCAACTTCGATATTAGCGTTATCTACTCCAAGCCCTTGAAGAGCAGCCAATACATGCTCAACAGTACTTACTGTCATCGCGCCTCTTCCCAAAGTAGTGGCGAGCTGAGTACTGACAATGTTTTTATAATGAGCTGCAATTGAAGGTCGTCCTTCAAGATCGGTTCGAGTAAAAGTAATTCCATAATTGGAAAGCGCGGGCTTAATAGTAAGCCTCGCTGGTTTCCCAGTATGCACTCCAATCCCACGGACAGATACTTCGCTTCGAACAGTTCGTTGCGGAAACATAGCGCTCCTTGCTTATAGTCATAACACAGAGCAAGGGACGTGCCCAAAGTTGAAAACCAAGACAAATTTGATTAATTTATGCTGTGAAGCTAAATTCCCTAATAATTCTCTATAATAACAATCGACAAAACTGGGCGCACCCAACAGAGCGATAATTTCCAATTCTCAAAAATGTGTCACTCACTACACGGATAAAATAGGAATGTAACATTAATACAACACTTGTGATGAGTAGCCATCACAAATGGCGGATTTTCTAAACAGGATCGTCTCCAGGATTGCCTCCGTTTTCCCAAGGAAGGTCCAAATGATCATAGGCCAAGCGTGTGGCTACCCTACCCCGGTACGTGCGTTGTAGAAAACCTTCTTGAATCAAAAAAGGCTCATAAACATCTTCCAACGTATCTCTCTCCTCGCCAATAGCAGACGAAAGAGTTTCAATCCCTACAGGACCCCCATCAAATTTTTCAACAATTGTAAGGAGGAATTTTCGATCCATAGGATCAAGCCCCCGCTCATCCACCTCAAATAAGGCAAGTGCGGACTGAGCAGTCTCTCGATCGATACGAGCTACTCCATCAGGGGATTTACATTTTACCTGTGCAAAATCTCGGACACGCTTCAAGAGTCGGTTAGCAATCCGGGGAGTACCACGCGATCGTCGAGCAATCTCGTTAGCTCCTGTAACCTCCAGGCTAAGATTCAGTAAGCGAGCGGAACGCGAAATAATTTGCTCCAACTCTTCTACCGGATAAAAATCAAGCCGAAGCTGAACTCCGAATCGATCTCGCAGCGGGCTGGACAAAAGCCCGGTACGAGTAGTAGCGCCCACAAGGGTAAATTTAGGAAGATCAATTTTAAGAGTACGAGCTGCTGGTCCCTGCCCAACAATTAGATCCAAGCGAAAGTCTTCCATGGCTCCATAGAGTACTTCTTCAATCGTCTTCTGCAGACGATGAACTTCATCGATAAATAAAACATCGCCCGGCTGGAGATTAGATAAAATAGCAGCGAGATCGCCTTTTTTCTCCACATTGGGACCTGTCACACAATGAATCTGAGTACCCATTTCCTGAGCCACAATATGCGCTAGAGTCGTCTTTCCCAATCCTGGAGGGCCAGAAAGCAACACATGGTCAAGAGCATCACCTCGTCCACGAGCGGCTTCCATAAACAAAGCAAGATTTTCTTTAACCTTTTTCTGACCAATATATTCAGCCATGAATGAAGGACGAAGACTGCTTTCCATAGAATGCTCAGCAAACCCGCCGTCATTTCCTTCTAACATGGGGCTCACAATTCTTGTGCTAGGATTATCAGACATGATTATTGAACCAACCTTTTTAAAGCACTACGAATAAGGTCTTCAGGCTTTTTGAATGGAATTTCAGAATTTTCAACGACTTGAGTTAGTAACAACTGGACATCCATCTCACGATATCCAAGCCCAACTAACGCAGACTTAGCATCGCGGAGCATGTCGCTTGTATTCGCATCATAATCTCCTTTAAGGCGTCCACCCGCAGTATCTTTAGAGGAAGACGCCAAGCCCTTGAGTGCCCCGCTATCCAACTTCTTCTTCACCTTATCTCGAAGTTCAAGCACAAGTCGTTCAGCAGTTTTTTTCCCAATTCCAGAGATACTACTTAACAAGGCCTGATCTCCTTTCACGATAGCATCCACAAGTTGTGAACTTTCAACCGCCGAAAGAATCCCGAGAGCACTCTTAGGACCAATCCCATTTACACTTAATAAAGTAAGAAAAAGAGACTTCTCCATTTGGGAATTAAAGCCATACAGATCAAATGCTTCTTCCCGGACATGAGTATGAACAAAAAGTTCAATCGTCCTTCCAGGTAGTTCAGACTCGTATCGATGGCTTTGGGGAACACAAACGGAGTATCCAACTACTCCAGAACCAGCAGAGTCCCCAATCCCGACCAACATCTTTCCTTCCGAACTCTCTAAAATCTCGCCCCGCAAATATCCAATCATGATGTTAAACTTTCTTATTATACTTAGGTGTAAATGGCCGAGCCACGGGCCGCCTGACTTCCGCACCCACTCCTAGAGATTCAGCCAAAGTCAGCTTTTTCTTATTACGCGCATTTGCGAAAGACTGCAACGTAGCTTCATTAGCCGTCCCATTCACTACACAATTTCGGATCTTCTGAGCATGACAGACAGCTAGAGCAAGCCCATCTGACGCATCAGCCGTTTCAAAAGTTTGTGCCCCAAACATTAATGAAAGCATTTTAGCGACCTGCTCTTTGTCAGCGTGGCCGTGCCCCACAACTGCAGACTTAACCTCTGTGGGACTATACTCTGCGACCATCAAAGAATGAATTCGAGCAGTAAGTAAAACCGCTCCTCGCACCTGTCCAAGCTTCAAAGCCGAAAGTGCGTTTTTAGCAAAAAACACTTGCTCTACTACGACTACTTGAGGTTTCCACCGGACAATCACTTCCGACAACCCCTGATAAAGCAAAAGGAGACGATCCTCTAGAGAGGCAACTGACTTACCGGAAGCACTGGAGAGGCGCAAAGTTCCATGGCCAATATGAAGAAACCGATTTCCTACTCCCTCAATGCAACCATATCCAGTAAGGCGAGATCCAGGATCAACCCCTAGAATGCGCATAAACGAAGCCCCCAAGAAGTAATTAAAAAGTGAGACGTCACTCTTCAAGAGAGTAGCGGCGCCTTAAAAATGGCGCCATATATTTCTCACCTTTAACTGGAGAGGCTCAGTTCAAAGCCCGATCATAAATCCGGTAAACTTTGGTACGTTCTCCGCACATCATCTGAAGTGCCTTATTCATAGGCTTATTATCTTCCAAGATCCAAGAAGCTTCGCCTACAGGATAACCCAGCGCGGGACCCCGCTTTAGATATTCAGTATAAAGCAAAGGTCCAATACCATACTCACGGTAAGCCTTCTTAATCCCTAAAGTCACGACACGGCATCGATTAATAGTCTTCTTCCTACCAGGGCCTTTGGTATTCCAAAGTAACTTAAAAATTCCTGTCGGAAATAACTTCCCGTCTTCGACCTTCTTTATCGCCTGATTCACATCCGGCAACGTAAGAGCAAAAGCGACAGCCTGCCCTCGTACTTCAGCAATCAGACAAAGCTCTGGATCCACGATCGCCTTCAGGTCTTTGGCTAAATGGCGAAACTCGTCTGGCTCCATGGGGACGAATCCCCAGTTTTTTTCCCATGCATCATTATAAATTTCTAAAATCTGATCAATTTCTTTATCGAAATCTTTCATCTTCACGGGGCGAAAAGTCACTGATCCTCGCTTACGAAGCCGCTCCGAATGGGCGACTAAGCGATCAGAAAACTTAACCTTCCGACCATCAATGTCATAAGCAAACATATCCTTCGCTTTGACCATGCCCCAGTTTTCCAACAGTCTCACATAGTATTGCGGGTTATAAGTCATCATCACAGTAGGAGGATCATTGAACCCTTCCACCAAAAGACCGCATTCATGATTGGTACTAGGATTCATTGGACCACGGACCGTGCTCATGCCCTTTTTCTTCGCCCATGAAGCCACTTCGTCCATTAGCAAATTGGTAAGTTCCTGATCGTTAATCACCTCGAAGAAACCAAAAAATGCGGCTTTTTCTTCATGGTACCGATTGTTGTTCTCGTCAACAACTCCTACGACGCGTCCTACACATTCCCCATTTTGATAGGCGAGAATAGGATACATAAAAGCATGCTTAAAAAATGGGTTCTTGTTTACATCTAATAAATCGCGAACTGCTATTTTTAGCGGTGGAACCCAATTCGGATCTCCCTTGTAAATCTTCCAAGGCAAATCGATAAAATCATTCCAGTCAGATTTGGATTGAACTGCTTTCAGCCGATACTTACTCATTGTGACTCCCCTACGCCCTATGCAAAACCCAAATTCAATCGGTTTTAAGCGAAATGAGACTGGGCTAATGCAGCGAGCTCTTCTTGTCGATCTCGACTACCGATGATCCCGAACTCGTGCCCTAATTTGTCTAAGACCTCTAGCACATAATCTAGATCTTCGTCAGTATGGGAAGCCATATAACTCGTTCGAATCAATGCACAACCTTCAGGGACAGCGGGGCGAACAACAGG
>JBDSKY010000235.1:0-2586 GCA_039916675.1 Bdellovibrionia bacterium | reverse complement strand
TTAGTACTGGATCTGGTAAACGCTAGGGATATGTCAATGTGTGGAATCAAAATGCGAGCTTGGCCAACAAGCCATCAGAGGCAAGTCCTATCCAAATGGATGGGATGTGCTCGCTTGATTTACAATGCTAAATGTGAGGAGCAGGATTACTTTTTTAAATTTAGATGTCATTCGCTTAGCCATACCGGAGAAAAGATCCCACTTGACCAAGGGTACTCACAATTTAAGACGGAACAATCTTCTTTTCTAAAGGATTGTCCTTCTCAAATCCTGAGGAACTCATCAGTAATTTGGTATAAAGCCATGCAAAGCTTTTTTAAAGGACTCACCCAGAGGCCCGTTAGAAAGAAAAAAGGTTCAAAGACATCTATTTGGATTACTCGGGAGCTTTTTCGATTAGAAAAAGTTGAGGATACTGGTAAATGGCACCTTTTTATTGGCGCTGAAAGAAATAATATTGGGTACCTCAGTTTTGAGGCCCATCGAGAGTTTTTGGTTCCTGCTTCTCTTACGATCTCTAAAAATAACGGAGAATACTTTGTTTCTTTCAATTACGAAGATCTGAAGCCCAACTTAAAAACACAAGAGGAGCTTCTGCTTGAGCTATCTCAGAGGTCAAAGGACGAACTGCTTAAAATAGCAGTCGGAGGGGATCGCGGGATTGTTATTCCGTTTCAAGTATCAACAGGACAATCTTTTGATTTTTCAACAGAACAAAAGAAAACTATTGAGAAAAAACAGCGGAATATTAAGAAATGGCAAAGGCGCCTTTCTCGTCAGAAATTAGGATCTCAGCGTAGAAACAAAGTGAAGCGCAAGATTGCAAGGGCACACGGGACAATCGCAAATGTTAGAATGGACTTCGCTCACCAGACGAGCCGCACGTTGGTAGGCAAAAAAGACAAAGAAGGACAAATCACAGAAAATGGCATTCAGATATTTGCTGTAGAAGATCTAAAGATCAAGAATATGACAAAGAGTCCAGAGCCAAAACCTGATGAGCAGAAGCCAGGTTGTTTCGTTCCAAATAAGGCAGCAGCAAAAGCTGGACTTGCCCAAAAAATTCTAAATTCAGCCTGGGGAAAAATAGTTCTGTTTCTAAGCTATAAAGCGAACCAAGCTGGGAAAGTATGTATCAAGGTTTCACCCCAATTTTCATCGCAGGAATGTGCTTCTTGTAGCCACATTCATCCAGACAACAGGCAAACTCAAAGTCACTTTGTTTGTCAGAAGTGTGGTCATACTGCAAATGCCGATCAGAACGCTGCTGAGGTCATTAAAAAACGAGGGGTAGAAAAAATTTTAAAACAAGCCACCCGCGGGATGCGGGAAAGTGCTCGTGGAGGGACTCGTAAGACACCGAGAGCTTTGCTCAAGGTGCAGACCCGCGGAAGCGAGAATCGGGGGACGCGACGCGACGACGCTGAACTGATCCCGGGAAGCTCCGGTCTTGAGACGTCTTTAGACCGGAGAGCTATTCACGAGATCTCCGGAATTCAACAAGAAGAATTTCGGAGAAAGGTTTATATGGCGGCTGTTGCACGCTGCTTTCCGGGGAAAGGGAAAGGAGCTGGCGATAGAGTGCCGGATTCCGAAGAGATTTCGAATTGCAGTCAGCATCTGCGGAGAGAGCTAGGGATTTTTCGTCCTAAATTGATAATTGCTGTTGGTAAATTAGCTATTCAACAAGTCCTTGGCCGGACACTGTTTGATTCTAAATCGAAGCTTTCAGACGTGATAGGAAAGAAATTTCGCGTTACATTTCTTGATCATGAATCAGAAGTAATTTGCTTGCCTCATCCCAGTGGGCTCTCTGCCTGGCATAAGGTTGAGCCAGGTAAATCGCTTCTGCAGAAAGCTTTGCTTCTCATTTTCAATCATGATGCCTGGCGAGAAACACTTGGCGCCAAATAATCGATTAATGCACACTAAAAAATTTTTTGAAGCTGTCACAATTTCTACCTCCTAAACGTAATATTATTAAGAACGTAGTTAATTTAATAAAGGAGATATTATGTCACGCATCCTCACTCTTAGTCTTATGACTCTTGGCCTGATGGCAAGTTCACCTGTATTTGCTAACAATCATGAATGCTCTTGTGATGATAAATGCGCAGCTGCTTGTGCAAACGGTAAGTCGGACCTTTGTACTTGCAAAAACTGCGATTGCGGTAAAGGAGGAAGTTGCAAGCACGGAAAGTGCGCCACCAAGAATCATAAGAGCCACACAGCTCGATAACCTTAACTTCTCAGTGACTGCAGCAGAAACGACTGCGGTCACTGACAGTAATCATTCTTTAGTTAGTTAAGGAAAGGCAAATAATGAGGAGGCAGTTAGATCATAGTTCTATTGATTTCTTAGATTTCAAGAATGGAGAATCGGTTGTTCCACCTCTCTATCTGACTGAGAAAATTATAGACCAGATCCACCATGATTTGAATCCAAGCGCCTGGATAGTTTTTTCAAAATTGTCTTTGATTCATTTCGTGGTCGGGATCGTGACATTATCCATTTGTCCCCAATTTGGATTTCGAGTTTTTGGAAGTGGAGCGGGCCTGATGGGTATGTTCATGGAGCTGGGGCCC
>JBDSKY010000234.1:0-3509 GCA_039916675.1 Bdellovibrionia bacterium | reverse complement strand
CTCCTTCCACCGAGTAGCCAAGTCTGTGTGTTCTAGAATCATCAGTTGATGAAGCTTTACCCCTCGGACTTGGTATTGATTCAGCAGCAAAGCAGCATCTCTTTGGTTTTTAACAGAATCCGTGGGTGAGCCAAAGATTAAGTGCACACAGACGTGGACGTGAGGTGCTAATTTGCGGAGTTTTTCAAGGGCGGCTATGGAGCAGGCGCGATCGTGGCCTCGGCACAACCAATCGAGGGTAGGGTCTTCAAAGGACTGAACACCTAGTTCGAGTGAAATATAAGTTTTTTGAGCGAGCTCTTCTAAAAGATGAATCACTGGATCGGGTAGACAATCGGGGCGTGTGCCAATACAGAGGCCCTGGATTTCAGGTTCTAAGAGCGCTTCTTCGTAGATTCCTCGGAGATAATCTATGTCTGAATAAGTATTCGTATAGCTCTGAAAGTAGGCGAGAAATTTATTTGCGCTGAATCGTTCTCTGATTCCTGGGATTCGAGCCTGGATTTGTTTTCTGATTTCTGAACCTCGGCCCTTTTTGCCGAAGTAGGAGCTGGAGCCTCTAAGGTCGCAGAAGGCGCAACCTTTTTTGGCGATAGTACCGTCCCGGGTGGGGCAAGTTAATCCGCTGGCTACAACTACTTTATAGGTCTTTTCTCCAAACATCTCTTGGAGGTATTTGCTATAAGGATAATGAGTTTCAGTTTGTGGCACTGCAATAGACATAATTGACAGTTCTATACCACAAGTTATCAAACAGGGCTATGAGGCCCGCTATTTATGCTTCTTAGCGGCAGGTTTACCCTTGCCCCTCATCTGTTGGACAGTGGTATCGAGCTGGTCAAGAGCACCCTTTTGAGCCTGAATCACGTTGGTCATTTGAGGCAGGAGCTGTTTCACTTGATTCATGTCATTGCTGAGTCCTGTGACTGTAGTTTGAAGTGTACGCAGCTTCTTGGCGGTGTCCATATTGGTGGTTTGGAGTGCATCAATCTGTTGCTGCATGGCTTGTTGAGCAGGACAACTAGGCATGGAGATTCCCAATCCCGCAAATGAAGCCGCAAAAACTAAATACCTGAAGTATTTTCTCATAGATTTTCTACCCTCTAGGTAAAATAGTACATCATATTTAGAAAATCAAAACATGAATTTCTTGTTTGCGATATTAGTAAGGATCGCTACTGCTAAAATTGAAGTCACTAAGGAAGAACCTCCATAGCTGAGGAAGGGTAGAGGTACTCCTACAATAGGAAGGAGGCCCATGACCATTCCCATGTTGACGAAGATGTGCCAAAAAAATATCGTCATAACGCCTAGCGCCAAAAGGATTCCGAATTTGTCATGTGACTGGTATGCGACCGATAGTCCGTTCAGCATAAATGTCAAATAAAGCACAATGAGGATAATGCTCCCTACAAAACCGTGTTCTTCGCTAAAGACCGAGAAAATAAAATCGGTGTGATGCTCGGGCAAGAAATTCAACTGGCTTTGAGTTCCTTTGCGATACCCTTTTCCTAAAAGCTGTCCGCTTCCAACAGCAATCATAGATTGAATGGAGTTGTACCCCGAACCTTTAGGGTCTGAACCGGGGTTAACGAAGGATATTAATCGTTGTCTCTGATAGGGTTTAAGGCCAAATTTATAAGCAGCAGGGAGCGCAACTACCCCACAAATTATTATCATAATGAGAGTCCGCGGTTGGATTCGGATGAACAACATCATGCTTATAAAGGTAAGCAGAATAATCAAGGCGGTTCCCAGATCGGGCTGCATCATAATCAGTCCACAAGGGAGAACAACGAGCAAGGTGGGGAGGATTAGATCTCTTAATCCGTAACCCCCCATCGTCTGATCGGATTCAAAATATTTGGCCAGACAAATGACTATCGATAATTTCATAAACTCCGAGGGCTGAAGGCGGAGTGCACCTATACCCAACCATCTCTTTGCACCTAGGGAAGATTTCCCCATAAATAGAACAGCACCTAAGAGCACAAGGTTGGTAAAATAAATAATATAAGCCAACCTTGAAAAAAGAGAATAATGAAGCACAAGAATAATGGCTGTTAGGCCCATGCCGATTCCAAACCACAGGGCCTGGCTTTTGTAGAGTCCTAAAGATTTATCTTGGACTCCGGTTGCGCTGCTGAGGTTCCAAATTCCAATACCGAAGAGCAAAATTTCAATAGCTATTAGGCTCCAGTTAAACTTTTTAAGTTCTTCCTCATACAATCCTGTGTGCATTTCTCCGCCGTCAATAATAGGAGGGCTTTCCATGGAAGAGTGAGTCATATAATTTCTTTTCCTTTAATGCCTATCGGCTTCACTGCTGTTCTCGTCGTCGGCCGAGTCACCCTGTGTATCACCTGGTAATGTGGGTGGCACTAGAGGAACGGGAAGGGATTCTCCTGAAGCAGGCAAAGTATCATTTTCATCACCGCCATCTGCAAATCCCTCATCTTCAATGAGAGCTGCTTTAGGCGGAATTTGAATAAAATTCTTTCCGAGTCCCTTGGTGCGCGCAGCAATTGCTTTTTCCCCATAGACATCGGGGAAGTATTTTTCCAGATATTTTTTAATAATCGCACGAGCAATGGGTGCAGCCCCCGTGGCTCCATGGCAGGCGTGTTCCCCTACAATTGCAACAGCAATGGAGGGATCTTTTATCGGAGCAAAACCAACAAAAATAGCATTGTGTCGGTCATGAAACTTCATGGTTTCACATTTTGTGTAAATCTTATCAGCGGCTAATCGGATGACCTGGACAGTTCCGGTTTTTCCGGCGAAATCTACTCCTGGTATCCGCTGAGAATAGCCGGTTCCTATGGGACTATTCATAACTCCCCAGAGTCCTTGTTTGACCAGTTCTACGGTTTTAGGATTCAAATGCACTTGGCTCAATATTTCAGGATGGTATTCTTTAAGTACTTCCCCTTCGGAGGATTCTATTTTCTTGACGATAAAGGGTCGGAACAGAGTGCCGCCGTTTGCAAGGGCCGCATACAAATTGGACAGCTGGAGGGTTGTTGTTAAGACGAAGCTTTGACCAATGGCTACAGTGGCAGTTTCGCCCGCGTTCCATTCTTGGTTCAGTTTTCTTTTTTTCCATTCTTCAGTAGGGATGAGGCCAGGAACTTCTCCTGCCAGATTGATCCCTGTTTTTTTTCCAAGTCCTAAAATTGTAGCCCATTTGGCGATGTCATCTACGCTTCTGAGCTTTTGAGCGACTCTGTAGAAAAAGACGTCACACGACTGAGTTATTGCACGAACTACATTAATTTCACCGTGCCTTGAGTGACAGTGGTAGAGGCGATTTCCAATTTTAATCACACCTGGACAATGGAATTTCGTATTCTCGTCAATTACGCCTTCCTGTAAAGCTGCAATTGCTGTGACGATTTTGAATACAGAGCCGGGCGAGTAATGATCCTGAATGGTTTTATCGCGGAGCGGATGATTTTCATTATTCAATAAGCTATTCCAAGTTTTGGTTGGAATGCCTCTCGAAAAGG
>JBDSKY010000233.1:0-8874 GCA_039916675.1 Bdellovibrionia bacterium | reverse complement strand
AAAACACCCTACCCCTATCAGTGATCATTGCTTTAATGACTATTTAGCCGCTGCTGGACCAAACGCAGTCAGAAAATCTGAGGATGGGCAAACACTGGTATTTGGTTATAAAAATATCCTCTTTATCCAAAACACTTCGCCTGGGTCCTCTCCAACAGAAGCAACGCCTAAAATCGAAAAGCATATCATCGCAGGTAAGCACTCCTCTTTGAAAGAAATCACTGCTCTCACCTTGGACAACACTAACCAAGACGTGATTGCCTTGGATGGAAAGCATGGCCTAGCACTTCCGTTTGCTTTAAAGTTTTTCGGCAACGTCTCTCCCCGACGCACTCTAAAAAGCAAACTTCTCATAGGAGCTACCAGTATTGCTGTAGACCCAATTCACGATGAACTCATCTTTTCAAATAATTCTAGCCAAAATATTCAATTCTTCTCAAGACTAGCCGACGCTGACGGGCACAAAACCAATAGCAGCATGGCTCAACTCAGAAGTATTGAAGGCAGTTTGACCCAAATTACAAGCACTCAAAGTTTAGCCGTGGACCCGGAACACGATGAAATTTTTCTCTTAGACAAAGAAGCCAATCAAATACTGATATTTGACAGAGCTGTTCCAGGTAACGCTGCTCCAAAAAGAGTGGTTCGAGGAACCTCTACCCTTCTATCCGCGCCTGTAGCGATCAATTATAATAAATCTAACGAAACCCTAGAGATTCAGAATGGAGACAACTCTTCGCTTACTTTTCCGAGAATCGCGACGGGTGACTCCCCTCCCATTAAGATATTCCCTCAACCATAAATTATTTAGTCGTGGTTTTGCAAAGATCGCGACCAGCTTCAGAACCCACCTTCAAAGTAGCCTTATGTTTCTTGAGAATAGAATGGAGTTGTCCTGCTATCTTCATTTCAAGACTTTTATTTTCCACCAATTTTTCTAAGAAATTAACAGAGGCACTTCCCAATAGATACTCGAGCTCATTCAATGCCGCAGATCGAACATTTATATCCTTATCCTTCTCAAATACTCGTTGAAGTATATCAAAGCGACTTTGAGGACAAACAGCATGCAAAGATTGAACGACCGCCAATCTTGTCTCCGGATTTTGACTAAAACTGAGTTTATCCATATTCGCTTTGAGCCACGAGTTTCCCACTGCTGCCAGGTGTCTAATTCCTGAAGATTCTAAGGCTGGTGTCGCGCCAGATTTAAGAATCTCTTCAAGCATTTTTATAACTCGGGGATCACGAGGAGCGACGGCAATAGCTTGGGCGGCGGCAGCTGCTCTACCTTTGGGAGTCACCTGCTTTTGAGCCGCACTAATCAATTCGAGTAGGGCCTTCCCCCTTGCCGAGTCTGAATGAGCGACCTGTACTAAGGTAGACAAGGCAATCTCACGTTCTTCCTCGGACAAGTTTTTCCGCTTTAGCACTTCTAGGACAAGAGCTTCTCGGTTAGACGTAGCTCGATGGCCTAATCCCGTTAAAGCTTGAATTCGAACCAAAGGCTCACGATCGCCAAGCAAGGATTTAATTCCTTCAAGAGACTGATCATCTTCAAAAAATCCGAGTGCATTTGCAGATCCCGCTCTCACCCGGCTCGACTCACTCTTTATCCGAACCAAGGATTCAGATCTAGCAAGGGGATCCGATTCAGCGGCCAATCGTACTAGGGCGCTGTAAATTTCAGAATCAGACGATTTTTTGTCCTTGAGTGCCTTTCGATCTTGCCGAAGAACACTTTCAAATCTTTCTTTTTCAGAGATAGGCCGTTTTTCTCCAACTCCCGTAAACTTCATTATTGCTGAGGCAATCAGAATTCCGAAAATCACGAAGCCTTGAATAAGGGTCTTCTTTTTCATTCGTGTTGCACTTTCTCAGCCGAGTCAGGCGAAGTAATGGCTGGAGTGGCCGATCCTGAACCAGAGAACGCGTCTCTTATTTCAATATTTTCATTCTTCTTTTTCCCTTTAGGCAATATTACTTTTACTATTACACGCCGATTACGGCTTTGGTTATCATCAATCCTTTGCCCATTGTCATCACGATTGGGGAATGCAGGTCGCGAGGAACCATAACCTGCGAGTGAAAGCTGATTTTCTGGAAATCCTTCCTCTTGAAATACTCGTACCAGCGCAGCGGCTCTGGCGGCGCTCAATTCCCAGTTCGAAGGAAACGCTGAATTCGAGATTGGATTATCATCCGTGTGTCCCTCAATCCGAATCTGTGAATCTTTTTCGGTTTCCTGAATAATCTGAATAAGCGTTTTTATTGGGGCTATTGCATCTGGCAGTAATTCGGCACGACCCGGATTAAATAGCACAGAGGTAATGAAGGAGATTTCCATTCCGTCCTCGCCTATTTTCGTGTCCATCTCACCTCCCCCCGAAGTCGCGTCCACGTCACTTCCTTTTGAACTTTTCATCCATTCAAATTTCACTTCATTACTCATCTTTTGGGCGGGGGACACATAACTGCCACCAAAGTATTTGGCAATTTTTTTATTAATTTTTATTGAAGCATCGTCTTCAAACGAAGCATAAGTAAAAAGCATGGCAAAAAATCCGAAGAGCAAAGTCATTAAGTCTGCATAAGTAACTAACCAGGGCTCTTCTCCGCCTTCTGAATGCTCCGTATCACTGTGCAAGGCAGATAAGAGGGGGTTATCATGATCAAGCACCTGAGACTGTTTCTTGGACGTACTTCTCTCTAATCCTAAACTCATGAGGCCTTCCCCACACCTTCGATTTTCTTCCAATCGATGCGTTCACTGGGAATCAAGAAGGAGTTCAACTCTTCAGCCAAGATAACGGGGCTTGTACCCTGAAGAATCAATCGGACCCCTTCCACTATAATGAGGTTTTTAATACGATTTTCCTTTGCGCTATCTTGGAGATTCTCTGAAATGGGATTAAAAACTAGATTTGCTAATGCTAAACCAAAGAAAGTAGCCACTAGACCTACCGCCATGGAGGGACCAATTAATTTTTGCCCGCCTGGTTGCCCCAGCTTCTGAAGCAACGAGATCATACTTAAAGTTGTTCCCATCAAGCCGAACGCGGGTGGATATTTTCCCACGGTCCTAAACTTAACCATCTCCTCCATTTGTCTCTGATAAATTGTATTTATCCTTGTTCGGAGAATTCGTATTAAAACTTCCTCTTCTAGCAACTCTTCCCGAACAAGCGAAAAGGCCTCTTTTAGGAAGAAGTCCTGATTAGAATTAACAAGCTTATCCAATTCAGGCGACTTCTTTCGAAAGGCTTCACCTATTGTCATCAGTTCTCGAATCAGCGTTACATAGTCAAGCTTTCTACCTTGAATGACTCTTTTAAAAAATACTTTGAACAATACAAGTATTCGATCAATCTGAAACGAAATTGCAGCGGCGGCCACGCTCCCGCCAACAACAATAAGAAAAGCGTGCTGATTTAAAAAAACTTCGACATTGCCAGACGTAATAATTCCATAGCCCAAGACAAAGCCTGCGAATATAAACGCGACTATTGACAGCAAATTCAAGGGCCACCTAAATTTCTGGAGCTTATAATTTTAAAAATAATAGGTTCCCCCTATTAAGCTCCGAACAGTAACTGCACTGACTGAAACAGAAGAAAAACCAAGTCCTAGCGAAAGGCCTAGCTGAAGCTCTAAGCCAAAGGATTTCGACAATTGAAATATTCCGCCCACGTTCGGCCCAAATTCAACAAGAGCACTTTGCGTCTGAAGAACCGTACCGAAAGATTTCACAACCACTTGGGAGAGCCCGAAATCCCCCCCGACGTATGTGCGCCATTGGGGATTTGAAACTACCTGATCACCGGTCGAGGAATCTGAAAAATCATAGGCCATTCCGTTTGAAAAAAGATAAAATCGCCTACCTATTCCCGTGTAGGAGTAGAGGACTCTTGCATTAGAGATGTCATAGACAAGCGTAGTTCTGAGGGTAAAAGAGGCATGGCTGGAAGTGAGGATTTCATATTCTAGATCAAATGCATTTATATTTGAAAAAGACCCAGTGAGAACTCCCGAAAACCCGGTATTGAGATAGCCCATTCGAAAGTGAAACTGGGACACCGTAGCGCCATCCGCATAAACAGGGCGTAAACTTCCAAATGATCCGAGAAAAAAGGCAGAGGTAAGGATGGAAGCGACCAGCATTTTGCCTCTAAACTTCCTCATTGGGCGCCACTCAATCGCCTACCAGTTTTTTCAAAAAGCCATTGATCGATGACACCTTCTGCCTGTTCCTCGGCTGCTTTGTTGGTCTTAATTACAGCGCGAACAATCTCTAAAAATTCTTTGAGCAAAATCGACCGATTTCGCTCTACTCGCCTGAGGCGGACATCATCTGCTTGAGCTTCCTGGATTTCCACTTCAATTACATCTCTCAATTTAGATCCAACTTTGCCTATGGAGTCGAGCAGGATGTTTCTATCCCCCTCAGCATTCGAGAGAATAAATTCCGCCCTTTTGGCAAGTGGCATTCGGTCCATACAGACCTTGAGCACTCGGGGTGGCAGCTTAAACAGAAGTTCAGAAGGAAAATATTTGTGGGCAGCAGAATCCAGTACATCGAATTCCTGAGACTCTATCAGAGCTCCAAAAATTGTATTTTCCTTCTCCGGCCCAATATGTCGGAAGAGTTCCTCTGCACTGTCGACAAATGGAGCCTTCGGTTTTTTCTGTTTTCGTTGCCGTGAAATGCTGGCCTTCAATTGCCCCGATTTAGCTTTAATTTCATCATCTGAGAATTTTAGACTGGCAATGGTAACTACATTCGCCAGTTCGGGGTTCATAAGGGAAAACATTCTTCCGACTTCCATGGTGGGGAGCAAGTTCACCAAAAGTCCGCCGAGGGTAGAATCCTGGACCGCAATTTCAATACATTCATTGATGGTTAGCTCCGAGATCATCCCACGCAATTCTTCGTCTATAGTAGGTGGTGATACGAGCATACTTTCTACAATCTGAGAAAATACGAAGTTGGCGGCCGTACTCAATCCCCTTTTATCGACCGTAGTACCCAAAAGTTTTCGCCATACTTTTCTATCTTCTAAACTGAGATACTTAAATATAATGAGGAATTCCTCGGTTGAAAGCACTTGAGGTAATACTGCTAGCGCCTCTCCAGCACCTCTCACGGGTGCCTTCAGCCATTGCTTGACTAAGGCAGACGCTTTTTCCGGAGATTCGTCTAGCAATGCTTTGAACTTATCAAAACCCTCGAGGGACGGTTCATCTTCAGTACCACCCACCCCAACAGCCTCACCCGCTGTAGAGGCTGCCGCTCTTTCCGCCGCTGTGGCTTCTCGCTCCAGTTTGACTTGTGATTCAACCTCTTCGCGTGAATTTTTCGCTTCAAGAACCGAAAGCCTGCGCGCTTCAATTTTACGGTGGCCATTAAATACAAAAATGACTACCGCGCTCATGATAAGACTGACCAGTAAAAATCCAATTGGCTGCTTCAGATCAAAAAGCCATTTTTTTAAATCGAGGGGCTCTATTGTTACTAATTCCGCCTGGTCAATAGTCAACTCCGGCGGATCCATCCCAAGCGAAGTGGTTGTATTGGTCAGAATCTTTTTGACCAACTCTTTTTTAGATTCACTAATCGCGTTATCGAGAATTACGCTAACCGTAATTTTCTTAATATTTTTAAATATATTCGTTTCTTCTTCTTCTAATGACCTAGCTAATGCTTTGGCTTCAGGGTTCTCGTTTCTGGATTCTGGATAAAGTGGAGCATCAATATCTAATTTCCCCAGGGACGGGCGGGAACTCTCCGCTTTTACTGCCACAGCGCCGGATACTGACTCCTGAGGTTTTGGCGTAGCTTTTGGAGTTGGACTTGGAATGGGCGTAGGCCTAAGTTTTAGTTGAATGCTTACATTTACAATAAAATGTTTACCGGGGATCGCCGGATTGATTGCGCGAATTAGCTTGGATTGGAGTCGATCCTCCAGGTTTACCTTTTGCCATTCAAGAGCAGTACTCAGATCTCTGATGATAGTGGAATCATCCTCTATTTCAGCGAAAGCCAATTGAGAGGGAATCCAAACTTGAAGCATGATCCCAGCGAGAAGGATCGCCTTTCTAAAGTGAAGGCCGAAGCTTAACTGCAAAGTCTCAAACCTAAATTTCACTATTTGCCTCCTTTTTGAGCAGGAGTTTGGGTTTGATCATTTGCCGGAGGTTTATCACTTGCGAGAGCCGTCGTCCCAGCAGAAGGTATCAATGTGTCGCTCGGTGGAGGATTAGTTCCAAGTCCCTTATTTTCGGTAATCTTATCGGATGGCCCGGGCTCACTTATTTCTCTCTTACGAACTCCTAGAGAGGTCTCTAAATAATTCCGCATTCGTACAACCTGCGGATTTTTTGGATTGTAATTGGATGCCAAAGTATACGCATCCAGAGCTTCCTTATATTTTTTCTGAAGGTAGTAAATCCCGCCCTCAAGCTCATAGGTTGCGGCCAGGTGAGGCGCTTCTTTTTCTAAGTCTTTAAGCCGGATCAAAGCATCATCTTCTCGTCCTACTTTCGCAAGTCGCTGACTTTCGAAGATTGAATCCACAACTGAATTCAGTCGAACCTGATCTTCCAAACCAGTGGTTGGAGGTAAATCCATGCTAACAGTAAGATCAATGGCTCCAATGTCTGTGATGATAGTTTTGACAGTAGAATAGCCATCTTTTTTAAATTCTAACGCGATGGGCCCTGCTCCGCCGTAGGCTTTGGCGAGCTCGGTCGAAGTCATCTTTATTGGCGTTTCACCTACCAGCTTTGCTTTTCGGTCTCCTAAAGCAGCGACATATACTTCCGCCTGTGAAGGGGAACTCAAAAGAGTAATCCTACCGGTGGAGCAAGCACTACCAAGCACCCCAAGGCAGAGGCAGAGTGTGCAAACAATTTCTGTGTTATCGAACATCTTCGATATCATCCTTTGATATCTTCCTTTTTAGCTCAGAGACATTTCTATGTAGGGCTGGAATTCTGAAACAGAAATTCTGCTCCTACTCCCTTTCTTTTCGTCCTTTCAGGCTTAGGCCTTAATACTATTTTGAATTTAGAGAAAATGTCCGATAAGAAGGATAAGGAAACCTGGAGGCATGCTGCGTGATTATTGAAGTAAAGAATATTCGAAGATCATTCCGATCAACTAAAAAAGAGCAGGGGCTAAGAGGTGCCTTCAAGCTTCTGATTAACCCACAGCATGAAACACACGAGGCCTTAAAAGGTGTCTCCTTCAATATAGAGGAAGGTTCCTTTACTGGATTAATTGGAGCCAATGGGGCCGGAAAAACCACTCTGCTCAAAATTCTCTCTGGTTTAATCCCTCCTTCATCCGGTGAGGTAAAAGTTCTTGGCTTCCAGCCGTTCAAGCGGCCCTTAGATTTTCGGAAAAAAATCGCTCTCGTTATGGGACAAAAAGCTCAGCTTTGGTGGGATCTACCCGCCATCGATGCTTTCGACCTTCTACGTGCTATCTATGAAATCCCAAAGAATAAGTACCAAGAGCGACTTCATACTCTTTCAGAATTACTCGATGTCAAACGCCACTTAAATACTCAGATCCGGAGACTATCGCTGGGCGAACGGATGAAGATGGAACTTATTGGCGCAATACTTCATTGGCCGAGTGTTATCTTTTTGGACGAGCCGACCATTGGCTTAGATGTATTTGCCGCACACAAGCTCAGAGAGTTCTTAAAAGTTTTTAATCAAAAAGAAAAAGCAACAATCATCCTGACCAGTCACAACATGGATGACATAGAGAGACTGTGTTCGAGAGTCCTGATTCTGAAATCGGGCGACATGATCTATGATGGGCGTCCTGAAGGACTCACTCGGAAAGGTGAAAGACATCTAAAAATTCGAGTACTGGAAAAGCCTAGTTTAGATGAAATGAGACTCATTTCCGGCCTACCTGTGGATGCCGTAGAGCAAGAAAAGGAGGAAGTGCCAGGGGAAATTGAAAACAGAGCCTTCCATTTTCATATCAAACAAGATCAAATTGTCTCCCTTCTCCAGCTTCTAATGAAACGCTTCACTATCGTTGATATGGGAGTTGAAGAACAAAGCCTCGAAAAAGTAATTCAAAGGATTTATTCCGAAGAGAAGGTGGAAGCCCAATGAATTTACAATGGCGCCTCGCAGCCCTCAAGAATGGATTCCAAGATGCTACGGCCTACCGTGTCGAATTTTTGTTTGAAATACTAGGCTCCGCTTTTGTACCCGCCGCAATACAATGGGTGCTTTGGTATGCATTGTTTCAAATAGGAGGAGCGACTCAAGTTGGAGGGATGAGCTATTCCGATCTCGTTCACTACACTTTGGTGAGCCTACTCTTCAGCCAAATTCGTGGCGGTGATCACGATTTTGAGCTCCAGGAAATGATCAGGTCAGGGCAACTCAGTAACTACCTTCTTCGCCCCGTTAGCGTAGTGGAATTCGTTTATACCCGCGGCGTGGCCCCAAGACTTTTTATCGCTGGCCTGTGCCTAACCATTGGGCTGGGCATTGCTTCAACCCTGGGGCTTTCACCCATCCGATTAGTGGGAGCCATGTTTCTCGCCCTCATAGGGAATATTATCCACTACCAAATAGGAGCAGCCCTATCAACCACGGCCTTCTTATGGGAAGAAGCCTACAGCATCCTTATGGTCAAAAACATGGTGGTAAACCTTCTTTCCGGTGAGTTGATCCCGTTAAACCTTTTCCCCGCTTCGATGCAATGGATCTGGAAATCTACACCTTTCTATCTCTACGTCTTTGGTCCCACCCAATTTGCGCTCGGAAATTGGACATATACTGAATATTTTAATCAACTTGGAATTGCAATGATGTGAATGTTTGGCATGTGGGCTGTCATCC
>JBDSKY010000232.1:0-2813 GCA_039916675.1 Bdellovibrionia bacterium | reverse complement strand
CAAAGCCTATATTTTGCACCGTGACAGCTACGCATGCCAGAACTGCAAAGCGACCAAAGTAGCACTTCATGTTCACCACATAAAATTCAGAAGCGAAGGGGGTTCGGATACACCGGACAATCTTGTTACTCTTTGTCACCCGTGCCATGCCGCTTTACATGATGGAAGACTTGACAAAACCATTTCAGAAAAATTATTCAAAAAAATAGCTCCAAAAACGAAGCACGCTACAGAAATTGGAATTGTCAGTTCTCAGATCAAAAAGATATGGGCATTCACCGAAGCCTTTGCTTACGAAACAAAGTTCAATCGTGAGAATCTTGCTCTACCCAAAACACATTATAACGACGCGGTAGCGATTGGCCTAGTCGATAACCAGATGATTGAACCATCAAACATCGTCTATTTTAAAAAGCACGTTTCCATGGGAGATTATCAGCAAACCTCTGGTGCAAGGTCTGAAAAAACTATCCCAACAGGAAAATTTTTTGGCCTTAGAAAGTTTGATCTTATCGGAACTTCAAAAGGAGTTGGATTTGTAAAAGGCAAGAGATCCTCTGGATACTTTGCTTTGATGCTTATCGATGGAAACTGCACACCTTGAAAAATTGGCATTGGGACTGATTGGTGTTCTTGAGTCGAGTAGTGACTTCAGGCTGCCGGAACTGTTTTGTGGCTTTAGGAAGCGAGGCGTGGAGCCTCCCATTCCTTATGAAGTGGCATGTAAACCCCAGGCTTGGGCGGCTGGATCTGTTTTTTTAATGTTGAAATCGATGCTTGGAATTTCTATGGATATCGATCAATCGTTTTTAGTTTTTAATTCACCTCTTCTGACACCGAAAATTAATACGTTGGAAATAAAAAACCTGCAGGGGCGAAACGGGGAGATTGATTTAGTTGTACGGCGGGCCCAACATGGAACGGTGGTAGAGATTATTCGTAAGACTGGGGATCTTCGGGTTTTGACGGTGAAGTAAAAAGTTTAGATTGTGGCATACAGTTCCAAAGCTGCCAGAGGAATTGCTCGAAGGTAACGATATGCGTCAAGGTGATCCAACGGGTAGCATCAGCACCATCTAACGGACTGAATTATAACTTCCTGCCTCAAAATGTAACCCTTTGAATTCCATGGAACTTTTCTTCCTAGAAATTTTATGGATTTAGTTTAATAAACATTACTTAAAGTGGAAATTTTCGGCACTAAAATTTAAACTATGTTAATATTAAAAAAATGGAAATGAACATACCGCTTCCTGTTGTTGTTCTTCACATTAGGAAGGGCTGTTTCGGTCTGATTTTTCTCCTGAGAACATTTGGTGTTCTTAGCGCAGCATGCGGACCCAGAGAGTAAAAGCCTTATGAAAGAGTATAATCGTCAATGCATAAACCACGTAACAATAGAGATCGCGGATTCCTAATGTTTCTAAATTTTCGCGAAACTTGGGTTGTAGCAATTCATAACGGTATGCACCGATTGAGAAAACCGGTCTCAGTTGTTTTGGTGAGCTTGTTGATTTCCAGTTTCTCTTACGCAGAGAGCGAAGTATTCAGCCCATCTCCATCATTTTTGAAAAAAAGGACTGAAGAATTTTACCAAATTCCTCCGGTTCCCTCTATTGATGAAAAGGAATTGTCTAATTTCATTGAAAAGAAAATCGAGAAGTTCGGTTCCAGAATTCCCGAATTTCACAAAATGGTCAATGAAGTGGACACCCGTCTTACTGTTAAAGAGCTGATGAAATCATCATCCCTTCATGGTTTTCCAAATTTTGGAAATAGCGAATCCAAAACGAATCAAGATTTGCGCAATATGATCTTATTTACCTTTGACCGTCTGGAAAACCTTCCCAAGGTTGAAGACGCGGATCGTGTTTTTCTAAGACTAGCCAAAGCCTTTACTCACTGCCAACAGGTTCAGTACCGAATCGTCCGAGAAGTCTTTCTAGATCTCATGGACAAGGATTCCCTTAAAACAAGGGTAGCGCTTCTTCTTGACGATCTTAAAAAGAAGTGGCTGATGCAAACTATCTTTAAAATGGAGCACACCTCCTCCGCGGATCTAGATCCTCATTTGGAAAACTCTTATCTGAACGCAATTGGTGAGGAATTTGGAATTTCTGGATTTGAAGGGGCAAAAGTTGATCGTTTAGCAAATAAAAAAATTGAGCCGGCTCAGGCCAGGAAAGTGTTCCTCTCTTATGCTAGGGCTGATGAAATCATATCTTATGTCCATGATGATTTCACCAGTTCTCAAGATGCCCAGGAACAGGCCGAAGTTTTCAACTGGGTGAGCAAAAAAAATTACGAGCTAGACAAGATTTATGACGAAAACGGACTGATTACCACAGAAGGAGTCCAAAAGATTCTACTGGACCTGGAAATCCTAGTGATGGCCAGTGCATCTACACCTGCACCTGCTGCTCATAACGATACCCCTTTTAATATTTTTAGAATTACTCCCTCCGATATCATAAAAAGGCAGGAAAAAGTTTTAGCGATCTTTTTTCCCACTACAGGATTTTCTAGTTGGAAGGAATTTGAAGGACGTTTGGAGAAATCCAAGAAACTTGCCCCTGTTAGAGAGGCATTGGATAAAGAACGAATAAAACTTGTTGTGTACTCACCTCAAAATATAAGGGACCCAATTCTCACACAGGGACTTCTCAACCAGTATCAGACTGGTTCGACCAGAGGATATGAAGGGACTACCGGCCGATTTGCAGTGGAAAGAGGGCAACTCAATATGACTAAACAGGAATATGAGGAGGTTCCTATTACAGACAGGCCAAAATATGGAATGGTCTTAAGTGAAA
>JBDSKY010000231.1:0-16188 GCA_039916675.1 Bdellovibrionia bacterium | reverse complement strand
CGGTACACCAGCTAGGTAAGGTTACAAAAGAAGTTCAAAATATGTCCATGCGGCTGCGGATGCTGCCTCTGAAGCAAACTTTCCAAAAAATGGAGAGGGTCGCGCGAGATGCGGCAGGCGCTGTCGGCAAGAGAATGAGACTGATTGTAGAGGGTGAGAACACGGAGCTGGACAGGACGCTCCTGGACAATGTGAGCGATCCCCTGGTGCATCTCATCCGTAATGCAATTGATCATGGACTTGAGTCGGAAGATGTACGAGTCAGCAGGGGAAAAGACCCGGTGGGTACGATCCACCTTTTGGCGTTTCATCAGAGTGGAAGGCTGGTGATTGAAGTCCGCGATGACGGAGGTGGTATTGATTGCGAACGCGTTCGGGCAAAGGCCATTGAGAAAGGGATCATTCAACCGGCAATAGCACTGACGCGAGATGAGGCCCTTCAGTTGATTTTTTACACAGGGTTTTCGACTAAGTCCGAGGTTACTGAGATTTCCGGTCGCGGGGTCGGTATGGACGTCGTCAAGACCCAGATCAGCGCTCTTCAGGGTGAAATTGAAATCGAGACAGAGGTCGGAAAAGGATCCTGTTTCAGATTATTTCTTCCATTGAGTTTGTGGATCATGGATGGTCTTGTCGTCAGGTGCGGGAGCGAAAGATACGTCATTCCTCTGTCGCATGTTTACGAATCCATCCGTCCTTCTTCGGACGATGTACAATTCAAAAGCGGCGTGGGTGAGATTCTGATTCTCGGTGAAGAGAGTATCCCACTGTTTCGTTTAAGCCGTCTCCTGGCGAGAAAAGAAGTCCAGGAGTCCGCGGTCGATTCAATTGCCATTGTCGTCCGCACCCACTCACAACCCTGTGCGATCTTGGTGGATGAGATTCAAGGACAGAATCAGGTGGTGATAAAAAAACTAGGCTCTCAAATCCGACATCTGACGGGATTCAGTGGGAGCACGATCTTGGGTGACGGGAGACCCGCACTGATTCTGGAGGTGGCAGACCTGATTCAGAGGCAGAAAAAACCATCTGAGCGTTTCATGGAAATCGAAAGGGCAGGAATATGAATTCGGCAAAGTCCAATCTGAATGAAAAATATGATCCGAAAAAGGCTAAAGCCCGTTATCTGTGTTTCTCCGTAGGAACCGAGGAATACGCAGTTTCAATTTCAAAAGTCCGGGAGGTGATCGCTCTCCCGGAAGTGACTCCTATGCCCCATACCCCCTCTTATTTCCTGGGTATTATGAATCTCAGGGGCCAGGTGATCTCTGTTGTGGACCTTAGAAGGAAGCTCAATATCAAACCCCTGAATGGTCCGGAAATTTCAGTGATTATCTGCGATCTCGAGTCTCTTTGCGTAGGATTCGTGGTTGATTCGATCAACTCAGTGCTAGCCCCGTTGCCAGAGGAGATTTCCGAAAAATCTGAGCTGAGCACCGGTGGCTCGGTTGCCTATATATCTGGAATTTATAAGAAAGATAAACGCATCGCATTAATATTGGATATTGAAGGAATGTTGAGCGACGCTGATCGCAAATTCATTCTTTCGGATAAGAACAAGTAGTCTGGAACGATCTAGGGATTATTTCCAGAAGAATAGATTGGAAGGAAGAAAAATGAAAGTCACCTTTTTCGAGAAAAAGTCATTGAAATTCAGGATCATCTCCCTGACGTTAGGTCTGACCGCCCTTCTTGGGGTGACTGCGATGATTCTTGTTACCGGACTCGCTCAAAAAGCTCGGATCTCGATTCTCAAAACGTTTGAGATTCATGCCAATAGTCTTCAGGCTGCGATCGGCAGCCAATTTTTCGAACGATATAGGGAAGTGCAGTCGTTCGCAGAAAATCCGCAGCTCCAGTTCACCAGACAGGACCAGCTTACAGAGTATTTGAATAGACTGGTCTCCCGAAACGAAATCTATGATCTAATTCTGTTCGTAGATAATCGCGGCAGTCTGCTTGCTGCGAATAACAAAGCATCCAATGGGAATAGCCTGAAAGTGGAGTCCCTTTACCGAAGAAGCTACGCGGATACCAGCTGGTTTAAGTCGGCTTTGACTGGGCAATTCACCCAGGACAATGACAGAGGAATTAACGGAACCTTTTTCGAAGATCCACACATTGATCCGATTGTGTCCAGTGTTTATGGGGGAAAACAATATGGCACCAGCTTCACCGCGCAAGTGAAGAATTCCAAAGGAGAGGTGATCGGAGTTCTGTCCTGTCGCGGTGGCTTCCACTGGGTCGAAAATGAATTTCAAGATCTGTTTCTTGCTTTAAAGACAGCGGGATTTGCGAAAACTGAGCTAACTCTTCTGGATAAAACGGGAAAAATGCTGGTGGATTACGATCCGTCTCAAAGAGGAGGAAACACGGAACTGGTGCATGATTTCTCGATCATCGGAAATCTCAATCTGGCTCAGACTGGCGTTACAGTCGCTAACGAAGCACTGAGCGGAAAATCAGGAGCTGAGATGGCCTTCCACTTCAGAAAAAAGGTTGAAGTGGCTGCCGGGTACTCCCCGGTGAAACATAGAAAATTCCCTTCGTCTTTGGGATGGGTCGTGTTGGTCAGGTCGGAGCCTGAGGGGGCTTTCAGTTCTGTTGATACCATGGAACGGCTGTTTTTCGTGGTCTTCACCCTGATCGTAGCATTAGCGGTTCTGATATCTTTTCTCTTTTCTAGTTCCTTGGCCGAGACGTTTTATCGCATCGCTGATCAGCTTAAAGCTGGCGCGGAAGAGGTTTCCTCTACGTCCAAACAGGTCGCTTTGGCCAGTACCTCCTTGTCCAATAGTACAATGGAGCAAAGCGCGGCATTACAGGAAACGGTGGCATCCATCAATGAGGTGAGTGCAATGGTTGGAAAAAATGCCGATAATGCCCAGAAATCTCAAGAGGTTTCAGAGTCCTGTCAGGCCATTGCCGAAAAGGGCAAGCACGCCGTGGGCCGAATGATCATCTCCATAGAAGACATTAATCAGAGCAATTCGAATATCATGCAGGAAATCGAGGCCAGCAATCGGGAGATTTCGGGCATCGTGAAGGTGATCACCGAGATCGGGAACAAAACGAAAGTAATCAATGATATCGTTTTTCAGACTAAGCTGCTCTCTTTCAATGCGTCTGTTGAAGCCGCGAGGGCCGGGGAGCATGGCCGAGGATTTGCTGTAGTTGCGGAAGAGGTCGGAAGTCTTGCTCAGATGAGTGGAAATGCAGCCAAAGAGATTTCAACGATGCTCGAAGACAGCATCAAAAAGGTTGAGTCGATCATCGCCGAAACCAAGACAAGAGTTGAACGTCTGATGGCTTCTGGAAAGGAAAAGGTGGACTCCGGTACCTTGACTGCGCGAAAATGCGGAGAGGTGCTGGATGAGATTGTGGGTAACGTCCGCAGCGTCAACCAGATGGTGGAAGAGATCGCTAAGGCTTCGCAAGAGCAAGCTCAGGGAGTGGGGGAAATCACCAAGGCCATGAATGAATTGGATGAGGTCACCCAGCAGAATGCTGCAGCATCTCAGGATTGTTCGGAGGCCTCAGATGGATTGAGGCATCAGGCCGATAATCTGAAAGGCATTGTCAGAAGCCTTTTAATGATCATGCAAGGGGTAGGGGTGCATAGAGACCAAAATGAAATGAAACACAGTGGGGGTGATTCCCTTGCCGAAGGCGACTGCTCCAAGGAACGGCAATCCGACTCCGATCGATCTTGGCGTAGCTCTGGCTCATCTCATTCGAAACGCCCGGATTCAGGCTATCGCCTTTCGTCTAGAAAGCGAGAATCCCATTCGAAGCAGTATCCGCATATCGATCACAAGTTGAAGCGATCCACTACGGAAGAAAGCATCCCGTCCGAGGATGACCCGCGATTCGAAGATGTTTAAAATGGGAAATCAGGAAACAAAGTTAAATCATGAAACTATCGAAAAAAGACTCAATAAGAACCTCTCTGACCAATCCGGTGTAATCAAAGCTATCTGTACTTTGGTTTCCGCACAGACTGGTGTTCAGCTTGGGCAAAAAGAGTTGCCCATGGTGCGGGCGAGACTGAAAAAGCGAGCCCTATTTCTGGGCTATTCCGTTCTGGAGGATTATTTCGCTTACTTTCGAAAACATACGAAATCCGAATTGACACCCCTGATTTCTCTTTTGACCACACACCATACGTCTTTTTTCCGGGAGTTTCAGCAGTTTGAGCACCTGAGCCGGTCAATATTACCTGAGCTGATTGTAAGGGTGAAATCCAGATCTGAAAAAACCGTCCGGGTCTGGTCGACGGGGTGTAGCCGGGGACAGGAAGTTTATTCCCTGGCGATGTTCCTTGATTTTCATCTTTCACAAATGGCTCCTGAGCTAGATTTCCAGATTCTCGGTACCGATGTGGATGAGGAATCCATCGCGATCGCGAAAAACGGAGTCTATCAGAGCAGAGAGATCAAAGAGGTCCCTTTGATTTTTCTTTCGAATCACTGGACGCGCGGAACTGGAGCTATTTCTGAGTTTGTCAGAGTGGGACGGAAGCTTAGATCCCATTGCTCATTTGATACAGTCAATATGCTCTCACTTCCGAACTGGTCCGATCAGAGGCGGTTCGATCTCGTTTTCTGCAGAAATGTATTTATTTACTTCAGTTACCCTCAGATTAAGGTAGTGGCCTCGGATCTCCTAAAAACATTGGATCCGTCAGGACACCTGTTTATCGGAATTGCGGAATCCATTAACGGCTTGGGTCTGGATATCACGCCTTGCGGTCCATCCGTTTATCGTTTTAAGAATGAGATGCCTGCAACCAAGTCATTGGCGAAGCAGAAGCATTCAGGTCCGATTCGTGTTATGTGCGTTGATGATTCTCCAACCGTTCAGGCATTGATGAAGTTGATTCTAAGAAAAGATCTGGGCTTCGAAATTGTGGCGACCGCGAATAATGGAAATGAGGCACGACAAAAACTGAAGCTCCACAAACCCGATGTCATCACGCTGGATATTCATATGCCGGAAGAGGACGGTATCGAGTATCTTAGAAGGACTTTCGGGCCTGATCACCCTCCTGTGGTCATGGTCTCTTCGGTCTCCAGAGAAGATGCTATTTTAACATTGCAAGCCATTGAACTGGGAGCTTCCGACTATGTTGAAAAACCCGCCTTGGACAATTTGAGTGAACGGGGTGAAGAGATCCGAATGAAACTCAAATGTGTGATGGATTTGGGGTTGAGAGGTGCAAAATGAATCGTCAGTCAGCCAGCCCGAAACGTATTTTCTCCCGGCAATTAATGGAAGGTGTTGAAACCAATGCCTATCATCTCAGGCTGAGTCAATCCTTGTTTATTTCAGTTTCCCACAAGGGTCTCGGGGGAATCGGTATCTATTTCACTGAACAAGATCTGGCGGGGTCGGCCCTGTCCGACTTTATCTCGCGTTTCTCTCAGGAAAAACATCAGCGTCGGATGAAACTTGTGGGACATCCTTCTCTCATTCGGCGGACTGAAGAGATTTTACTTAAGGCAGGTTTTCAAATCGATGCTTCGATTCCGACCGCGGAAGAGTTTGAACTGATCTACTATCCTGAGCGAGGGAGAATCCGTCTCAAGAAGGAAGAAGAGCACCTGGACGGGAAAGAAGTCCCGAAACGCAAGGGCAAGATCAGGGTATTGATTATCGATGACTCCAGCACGATTCGAAGTCTTCTGACTCGGATTATTTCCTCGGACCCGGAACTTGAGGTCGTTGGAAGTGTCGGACTTCCATCCTTGGTGGAATCAGAAATTATCACAAAAAAGCCAGACGTTCTTACGATGGACATTGAGATGCCTGAGATGAATGGGGCCGTTCTGCTCAGGACGCTGATTCCCAAGTACCACCTTCCAGCGGTTATGATCAGCTCCTTGAAAAAAGAGGAAGGGTCTCTGGTCCTCTTAGCTCTGAGAAATGGTGCTGTCGATTACATTCATAAGCCTAGCCTAGAGGAACTTCCGGAAATTGCTCCTCTCATCCTTGAAAAGATCAAGGCAGCGGCAACAGCCAAAGTGCAGATTCATGAAAGTTTTCAAAAGAAGTCCACGCGCCCGGTTACACTGAATCGTGCGCTGAAGCTGGATCAATCCAAGGTGATTTTCATGGGCGCGTCCACGGGAGGAACAGAAGCCCTGAGGATAGTTCTGACGGGATTGCCGTCCCAGATCCCTCCGATTCTGATTGTTCTACACATCTCCGAGAATTTTTCACGAGCTTTTGCTGAAAGGATGGATTCTCTTTGCCTCTTCGATGTCAAAGAGGCTGAAGATCGGGATGAGCTGAGGCCTGGCTTGGTTTTGATCGCTCCCGGAGGAAAGCATATGAAAGTCACAAGCCGGGGAGGAAGGCTTCTTGTGCAAATTGACGATAGTCTCCCCGTGAATCGTCACAAACCCTCCGTCGATGTTCTTTTCAATTCGGCGGCTGACGAGCTTGGAAAAGATGCAATCGCAGTGATTCTAACCGGAATGGGAGCTGACGGGGCAATCGGGCTCAAAAAAATGAAAGATACAGGTGCCACTACGATTGCCCAGGACGAGAAATCCAGCATGGTTTTCGGGATGCCCAATTCAGCCATTAAAACAGGTGGAGTTGATTACATCGAATCTCTGGCCTTGATCTCCGATCGTTTGGTCCATTTACTCTCCATGCCTAAATAGGTTGAGACCCAGGCAATAATTTGAGATTTTAACAGATCATCCATAACGTTCAAAAACAATATGGCTAGGGCTAATCCCGCGGTCTACCAAGAGGCTTTCAATCGAGGTCACCATGGAAGGGGGCCCACAGAGATAAAAGTGATTCGACTTCGAAAGAAGTTGTTTCGGTTCAAATTCGAACCCAGCCGTTACTCTACCTGGATGGACTTGAATAGTCTTTCCAGATGCTTCTGTCCCAGATAAAACCGGCGTTCGAGATCCGAAAGATTCAGCAAAAAATAAGGGATGAAAAATTCCATTAATCATCTTATCCTGCCGGGAAAATTTATCTAACTCTTCAAGAAAAGGCATGGCCTCAGCTTCTCGACACCCATAGAGCAAATGAATCTGAGGAAGATCAGTGGGGCTAGCTAAGAGGTCATAGATCATAGATCTGAGTGGACTGATGCCTGAACCTCCAGCGATGAATACTAAAACTTTACCGGGAGAGGCAGGTATTAGAAAATCTCCCCGTGCAGAAGATAATTTCACCCAGATGCCCTTTTTTAACTGCCCTAGAAGCGTCGCACTCCGGGTGTCTCCTTCGACTTGTATGCAAAATTCGAGTTGGGTTCGCGAAGAGGGAGGGCTTGCGATGGAATAGGTTCGTTGAAAAACTCCTGCTTCGTCCTCTAATTGTAGGGTTACATGCTGCCCGGCCTTGAAATCAAAGTCTGCGGGCCTGTGAAATCCTAAAATCAAATACGAAGTCGAAACGAGTTTCACGCTGGAAAGCTGAGCTGAATAAGGAAAAGCTAGGGTCATGAGTGAGTGATATCTTAGCTCTTTTTGTTAAGTCTGGCTAGGAAGGTTTCTGCGGGATGTTGAAGGATTTCTGATTGACACTCTGCATGATGTTCGATAACAGACCGGTTTAGAAAGAGAGTTACCCGTGAAAAATATCCATATATCACTGAGCGCCCTGGGAGTACTACTTGCAACTTTGATAATAACCTCTGCAGCTTTTGCCGCAGAAATTAAGTTGCCTCAAGTATCTGCTCGCCTCAGTGGCAAAATGGCTCATGAGGCGCTCCTAGAAGTCCTAAAGGTCGAAAACGTCCCGCAGGTGTTGGAGAAGTTTAAACCTATTCAAGAGGGCTTAGAGTGGACCCCTCATCCGGTTGTTACTGAAGGCGAAGTTTCCACAGTGCATCTTTCCTTTCGTCAGGTGCCTACTGCTGCTGCACAGCAGGAAGTAGTAGAAGAGTGCTCCGGCGGCGGAGTTTGGGGATATTTTAAGGGAAAAGTAGCAAGTACAGTTTCCGCGATAACCCAAGTTGCGACCAATTTATTTTCCCATGGTGAGTTTATCGGTGAAGTAACCCGCAGTGAGTTGTCAAGCGCACGAAATGTGGATGGCTTCCGGCTAGATATGGACTTGAATCAATCCAGTTTAGCTATCTCTAGCCTGGTTACGCATTTTTCAATTGAGTTTACCTTTAATGACATTGGTACTCCAGAGGCGCCTCTAGTTGAAGTGGAACTTTCCTGTGCTATGGATCCGGGGATGTTATTTCCAGGTATGCAGGATGTCCAGGTGGGTCCATTTATTGATAATCAACTGACAGCATGGGCTGAGGCCGTGAAAGACGCAGCTCAAGAGCAACAGGCGCGACTGTTGAGTGCGGCACACTAAATATCTGTAACTGAATTCTTCATTGCTTGCTGAGCGTTCATCCGCTAAATGTCTTCGAATGGCAGCCATTGACTATGCAGATTCTGGAGTAAATCGGGCTTTAGCAGATCAATTTGTAGATAAGATTGCGCTTCTTTCAAAGCCGACGTTAAATCGAAAAGTAAAATCAGCTGTGGGAGGATACGCTTCCCTCTACGTCTTAGATAAAAAACGATTATTAGCAGCCTCGACCGATGGGGTTGGGACTAAACTCAAGCTCGCAATTCGATTGCGTGAACATCGGACCGTAGGAATTGACCTTGTCGCAATGAGTGTTAACGATCTTTTATGCGTAGGCGCTGAACCCCTTTTTTTCCTCGACTACTTTGCGACCGGCAAACTGGATGCAGGAGTTGCTGAAGGCGTGCTAAGTGGGATTGTAGAAGGTTGTAAGCAGGCTCAATGTGCCTTGGTAGGAGGCGAAACCGCAGAAATGCCGGACTTCTACGCTACTGGTGAATACGATTTAGCTGGGTTCGCAGTTGGTCTTGTTGATTCCGGCAAAACATTACCTAAAAAGAAAATCCGGCCCGGGGATACCCTCATTGGAATAGGTTCTACGGGTTGCCATAGTAATGGATACAGTTTGCTACGAAAACTTTTACCCGAGGGGAAGGATGGCGATTCGATCGCACGTGAACTTCTCACTCCCACTCGAATTTACGCCCGTTCGCTTCTCCCTTTAATTCAAGCTAAAAAATTGAAAGGTCTTGCACATATTACGGGTTCTGGATTTTTGAATGTTCCCCGAATGTCCGAAGCTGTGAGTTACTCCATTCATTTACCCCCTCAAAAGGAGCTCCCGAAAATTTATGATTGGGTGAGAAGCCAATCTGGACTTTCCTTGGGAGAGCTTGCCCAGACCTTTAACCTGGGTATTGGAATGGTTGCGGTCGTGGCGAAAAAAAATGAGGCCGAGGTTTTACGTAAGCTGAAACGGTCTGGAGAAAAAGCCTGGGTGATTGGAGAAGTTGTAAAGCGCCGTCCAAAAACAGGTGCACAAGTTTTCTTAAATAATGGCGAGGACTCTGTTACTCTCACTTATTAAGTATGGCCGTAAATCTTTCTACTTCCTCCCTTACATCTCGAATTTCAGGGCTTCGCCCGGAAGTGTGGTTGAGTGTGGGGACTGGTTTTGCCCGCGAAGACGTTAAGGCTCTAGTTCTGTCTGAAGGCAAAGGGTTTGTGGCCGAAGCCGTGGTCACCCTTCAAGAGGTGTGTCTCCGAGTTACGGGGATCGCAGCGGATCGTGTGTTGGCGCCGCATTCTCGTCAGGAAATTCTTCGAATGCTCCTAACCGAGCCTAAAATTCTTGCTCAAATGCCGGAAATAAAGAGGCTCCGACGTCAACGTAATTTTATCCCCAGATTGGATCTCGCTATTCAATCAGGACGTATGGCCTTCGCTCATTCTGAAGAAGAGGAAGTTTATGAAGAACGGCTTATTCAGAGTTTGGGCCCCAACACTAGTATTCTTCGGGGCGAGCTACGTGCCTTAGCTAAAGCCTATGAAGCCTGGTTGGGCGCGATGAATTGGTATGATTTGCCCTTGGTTCTGCATGCCGGCATTCGGAGCTTGAGAGAAGGGTGGCCCGAAACATTAGTGATGCCCCAAGAGGTTTGTTGCCTCACTGTCCAAACTCCAGAAAGTCTTGAACGTGAATTCTGGGATACTTTAGGACAGCATGTCTGTGTGAGGCACTTGGATTCCTTTCATCCGGTGGCTCTTCCGCCAACAGATGGTGATTCCGAAATCTCAGGATATGAGATGCGAGAGCCGAAAAGTTTTGACTGGCAGAGATGGCACACTCTGGACGACGCAGCCGAATTTCTAGCTGACCAGATTGCCTTGCAGATCAAGCAGCACGGCAGAGGGCGCACGGCTCTCAGTGAGCAAGCTGGACCCGAAAGTCAAAACAACAACGTGGGTTGGGAATGCCTCGTTTCTAGCCAAATTGCAGTTTTGATTCCAGATCAACCTAGTGTTCGAAGAAGTTTAAAACGGGCACTGGACGCAAGAAAAATTCCATTCGCCGAACCACGAGATCCCACGAAATTGCGTTGGGATGAAAATTTAAAATGGGCACTCCTGACGTTGGAAGTAGTGGCCAGCAACTTCGAGCGGCAAAAGGTAGTCTCGTGGTTAAGAGGACATGAATTGCAATCTGAGTTTTCCATCTGGGTGACTGAGATTAATTCCCGTGGGATTCGAAGTGGCTTGGGCTCCTATGCCGGGGGATTGCTCCTAGGCATTCATACCCAACTAGTCGCGCTCAATAGTGAGCTGGGCGGCAAGAAAACAGCGCAAGAGTTTGCCAGTGCTCATTTGAAACTCTTAAAAGAAAGTGGCTACGTTACTGGTCCCCGTCTTTGGATGATTGCATTTTTTGAACAGCTTTGGAAAATCCTGGCTGCGGATATGGAACGAGTGGGGACTTCAGAAAAAAAAGCACCGTTACTTTTTTGGTTAGAGAAACTGGGAGCGAGAATTCGTGAATCCTCGCCTCCAGTTGAGAAACTTAAACCCACGTATGGGGTTTCACTCTATCGTCTTCAGCAAGCGCCGGTAGGCCCGGTCGAGCAGCTTTGGGTATTGGGATTACCTGCAGAGGGACTGAGCGGAGAAGGTATTGGGGATTATTGGTTTTCCGAAAGAGAACGAGAAATTCTTTCCACTGAGTTTGCTGTGAGGTCCTGTACACAAGTCTCCAATCAGCGGCTCAGCGTTTTAAAAGTTTGGCTTTCCTTGGCGAATAAGACGGTATTTCTAGATTCCCAGTACGATGAGGGGGGGCGGGAGAGAGAATCTATTCTGCCCATCTTAAATCAATTGGAAACTACGGTAGGCTGCACTTTGCCGCAAGAGCCGAGAGAGATGGGCTCTCATCCAAGATTTCAAGATAGTTATGGTGCGCTTCGCCCCTTACAGCCGCAAGAAATGATTCTTTCACCGGCTGAACATGAACCTCAAGGTGAAATGAATGGAGGCGTACCGGAGATTACCGCCACCGCAATTGACCGATACAGCAGGTGCTCTTTCCAAGCATTGACTTACCATCGATGGAAGTTGCGCGATGTGCGCGAGCCCGATTCAGAGCTTTGGCCGGATGTGCGTGGTAATATTCTCCATGAAGCAGTGCGGATATTATTGGGGACAGTCGATTCCCAAGGTGAGTTTTGTATGAGTCCTCGTGAGGCATTGGAACGCGCCTGGAACACTCGTCGCCCCCAAGGCCTGATTAGAAATCCTCGAATTGAAGTTTATATCAAGTCTCGAATGACGACAGTCCTCGAAGTGTTCTGTGAAAAAGAGAATGCTTATCTTAAGCGATCCCAAGCCCGCCCGGTAATTCTGGAAAATCTAGATTTAAGACTCGATTATTCGAAGTTTTCCATTTTAGGGCAGCCCGACCGAATTGACGAGCATGCGGATGGATTATTCATTTTAGATTATAAAACGTCAGGCACGCTCCCGCACGGGCAGGACATGCTGGAGATGGGATATCGCCTGCAGCTGCCGTTCTACGCTATCGCCGTTAGGAAAAAAAGCGGTAAACCTGTTTTAGGCGTTCAGTTTATCGAACTCGACAAAAGAGGCGGTAGAAAGAGCGGAATATTCTTTAAAAAATACAATGGAAAAGAGCCGGGCTGTCTGACTCAGGTTCGTGGAAATTCCAAAAGTTTAATTACAGCGAACCTCAGCGTGGCGGATTTGGGAAAAGCAAGTACGGGTAGCAAAGCTAGTCAGGCCGCAGCAAATAAAAAAGCAATCAGTGATGAATCTCCGGAACAGGCAAGCGGAGAAACCTGGGAAATATTAGAAGAACACATGATGCGCGATGCTCAATCTTTCATCGAGGGACGCTTTCAAGCGAAACCTAAGTTGCCAAAAAGAGAAACTGAGTGCAACACTTGCGGTGTAAGTGACCTGTGTGGATACCGTCGGTTAAGTGTCGAAGCTGAACAGGAGACCTCCCATGTGTGAGCGCCATTTATAATGTCAACGTCACGAAATGATATTTCCCATCCTCAGTTCTCTCCTGAACAACAAGAAGTAATCGGTTCTTGGGGGCAGGGTATGGCTGTTCTGGCAGGGGCTGGATCAGGGAAAACAACAACCTTGGTAGCCAAATGTGCTCAACTCTTGGAACGTAATTCCAAGGCGAAGTTTGCAGCAGTGTCTTTTACAGAACGGTCTGCAAGTGATCTTCGAGCAAAGCTCTCTCTCGCCCTTGCCGGTAAATATGGAGCATCTCCTCTCACTCTGCATTGGGTAATGACTATTCATGGTCTTTGTCGGTCAATCATAAAGGAATTTCCTAAAGAGGCAGGGTTTGATGGCGAAGAAACAGTCCTCTCGGAATCGGAAGCTTCCTTATTGTGGGAGCGAGCCATGGACTCACTCTGGTTGGAAGATTTGCCAGATGACGTACGAGTCTGCCTGGAAGCGCTTTTAGATCGCGAGTCACGGGATAGTTTAGCTGGACTACTGGAACGTGTGCGGCGATTAGTCGCGTTTGGTGCACTTTCATCGCTTAAGGATTCAGAGGACGTCAGTTCTCAAAACCTGTTTCGAGTCGCTCGGTATGTCTTGGAAAGATATGATCGGATGAAGCGGCGGCAGGGCCGACTCGATTTCGATGATCTAGAGCGGGGCGCCGACCGGGCCTTGGAGTTTGATACGGTTCGAGACGCCTATCATCGGCGATTTGATTTGGTACTGGTGGATGAGTTCCAGGATACAAATCCCGTACAATCTAGAATTATCTGGAGATTTATAAAAGTCGACCTATCTAATGTTTGTGTAGTTGGAGATCCCAAGCAATCCATCTATCGCTTTCGGGATGCTGACGTCACAGTCTTCGAAGAGTTTTGCAATAAATTACCTCTGAAGTTCTCTTTGACCTGGAACTTCAGAAGCAGGCCTGACGTGATCGAGTTCGCCAATCAGGTGTGCGCCCGGGCCTTTGCCTCATCCGAAATGGCGTTTGAGGCCTTGGTTCCCAAGCGAGAGCCCGATCCTACTCTTGAATCGGTAGTCCGGTTTGATATTCAAAGCCCAAGCGACCTAGGCGACTGGATTCAAGCGGAAGTGAGAAGGGGAATACCTTTACATAATTTTGCTTTGCTGATTCGTAAAATTCGAGGAAATGAAAAATGGTTTAAGGCTCTCACTGCCGCTCGGATTCCAATCGCCATTGGCAGTGGTGGATTGTTTTGGGAAGATCCACGAGTGCGGGAGATGGTTGCCTTCCTCAAATGGTGGGATAATTCTGGAAATACCTTTTCAGGTGGAGTTTTTCTTCGTGCTCCGTGGATGCAGATTTCAGATGAAACTTTAGATCTTTGGAACAAACAGGACGTAACTTGGCGAGCACCGTTTTTTTCATCCCCGCATCCAATTGCCGGGCGATTGAAGCCGTTGTTAAATCTCGCGGTCAGGCCGGGCGAACTTCTGATGGCATTGTTAGTGGATCAGGAGACTGAAGATGAACTGGGCGGTCCCCTCCTAGGATTGTGGCATCGGGTGGAAGATATGTCGTCCCGAGGAATGGATTTTCATTCAGTAGTATTGGAATTGAGTGAGGCAGTGCGAGAGAACAGAAGAGAAAAACAAGTACCTGCCCCACGCAATTTAGGTCAGCTCACGATTCTGACCCTGCATGGATCAAAGGGGCTTGAGTTTCCTCACGTGATTTTACTGGATTTTGGAGCTAAGCCTCGAGCTTCGGATACGCCACTTCTTTTTTGGGACCGTGAAAAGGGAGCCTATTTAGGCTCTCGGGATTCTGAAGGGGAGAGAATTAAGGATAACCCGGTTGAAGCGGTCTGGCGCGAAGAGGAAAAGAAGAAAAATTTAGCGGAGAGCAAAAGGCTCTTCTATGTTGCTCTGACTCGCGCCCGAGAGCGCGTAGTTTTAGTCTGCTCTGATTTATTGCCAGGTAAGCAAGCCTTTAATCCGGAACTTGCTTTTGGCATTGATGATTGGAGAGGTTGGATCGAATGTTCGGGATGGGAATTTAAGTCTGCAAAAAAGGTAGGGAAGCTTCTAGATTTTGGTTTAAACGCGGACACCTCTCTTGAGTCTCCTGCAGGGACCCATTCGGAAACTCAGTCAGAACCAAATTCCATAGGCCCAACTAAAGCTCGCTCTGCTTTGTGTGAAATCCTCGGAGAGGGACCGCCCCTGTCCAGAGCCAGACATTCTGTGACAGAACTGAATTTACTTTCTCGTTGCCCTCGGGCTTACGAATGGACTTACATCAGACCTGTTGCTGCAGTGTCTGACGAAGAACTGGGCCAAAAAATTGGGGATGACCCCTGCGCAGATCTAAATTCAAGTGTGGGTGCCCCACCAGGGGAGGAATCAAATGTTGAAAAACAGGTCGAAACCACTCATCGGGAACTAGGTAACCGCATCCACAAATGTTTAGAGAGACGTGATTTTGCCGGACTAGAAGAAATTGAAGCGGAGGTAGGTTCTTCTCGATTTTTAGCTGAGCCACTGATTCGCTGGGCGCTCAATTCAAAATGGATGTTACCCGTAGACCTACCCCGTGGTCGGGATGTTTGGGCTGAATTAAGCTTTGAAGCTCCAATGGGTAAAGAAGTCTTAGTAGGTTCTATGGATCGTGTGGTTGCGGACAAGGGTGATGGAACTTCGCGTTATGCCATTCTTGATTTTAAATTCACTGAAAAAAGAAAGTCAGTAAGAGGTTTACTGGAGGCCTACCAAACTCAAATAGAATTGTATGCCTGGGCTTTAACCGTCCTCGATCCTTCGATCCGGTTAGAGGAGATCCAAGCGTATCTCATAAATATCTCATCAGAAACCGTCCAAAATGTTCAAGTTCATCTAGGCAAAGTGAATTTAGAGAAACTCTTGGCTGACGCCGTTGCGATCGTACATGGCCGCTCAGGAGAACCTAAGCCGGGGCCCTTGTGCCGAATGTGTGGCTATCGGTCATCTTGTGCAGAAGGTGAGCGATATTTCTTGGAGACACAAGAAGCAGAGCTAGAGAGATCTGAACAGATTGGAGCCGGGGGCATTATTCCTCAGGCGATAGACAAAATGCCCCAGACAGTTTTCTAAAAAGAATGTTTCTGCAGGGAATTTCCTTTTCTTTTTCTGTCGATCACTGTCGGAACCTTGTAATCTAGCGCAAGTTTTAAAAAAAAATAGGGCTTCGATCGAAATTTTAACGGACGGCATATATTCTGCAATAGTAGGCAGAAACGACGATAAATTTGTTGAAATGAAAGGGGACCAAATAGAATAAGCGATTATTGTATTTAAGTTGAAATTTATTTTACAAATAGTTCGATTAAACTAGGAGAAATATTATGAAAAACTTCTTAAGAATGTCCAGCTTGCCATTGTTCATGTTGTTAACGTCTGTTTCTTTTTCCATGAATGCTTCCGCAGATGATAAAGGTCATTGTACCGGCAAAGTCACTCATTGTGACCAAATTCCAGATGGAAAATGTACAAACCAAACAGGTTGTTTTCCTAAAGCCGGCGAAGCCAAGTGCATTGGAATTCCCCTGGCCTGCGGTCTGATTCTGACTCCAGATCATTGCGGCAAGCAATCAGGCTGCACATGGTCTCCCTGATTCTAGTTTCTTAGATTAAAGATTTGTTCTGATTTAACAAGGTAGAATGGAAAGCTTTCACCGTACATGAGTTGCCCTTCGGGCAGCTCGGTAAGATGATTGAATTCCATTCTATTTTGCGTTTGAGCGAGCGCAGTAGTCCATAAAGCGATAATTGGCATCTGAATCAAAATTGCGATATGAGTAAATC
>JBDSKY010000230.1:0-16082 GCA_039916675.1 Bdellovibrionia bacterium | reverse complement strand
AGCGGCAATGCGTGGGGCCCTAAAGAAACTAGGCGGCAATCCCAACCTCATTAACCCCCTGCAACCTGCGGATCTAGTGATTGATCACTCGGTGCAGGTCGATGAATACGGTACCGCGACTGCTTTTAAAGTTAATGCCGAACTTGAATTTGAGCGTAATTCTGAGCGTTATCAGTTCCTCAAATGGGGACAAACTGCCTTCAGGAACTTTAGGGTTGTTCCACCTGATACCGGTATTGTCCATCAAGTCAACTTGGAATATCTTGCGCCTGTTGCCATGACTCTTCAAAAGGATGGGGAAGATTGGATTTATCCGGACACCTTAATTGGGACGGACTCCCACACCACGATGATCAATGGACTGGGTGTACTCGGGTGGGGCGTAGGAGGGATTGAGGCGGAAGCTGCACTTCTAGGTCAGCCCTGTTCTATGCTCATCCCAAACGTCGTCGGCTTTCGCCTGAACGGAAAACTACCCGCCGGTACGACCGCTACTGACCTAGTTCTAACCGTGACCCAGATGTTACGAAAAAGGGGTGTAGTCGGTAAGTTCGTCGAATTCTTAGGACCCGGCCTTGCTAATTTAAGCTTAGCTGATCGCGCCACAATTGGTAATATGGCCCCAGAATACGGCGCAACAATAGGAATTTTCCCAGTCGATGAAGTCACAACAAGTTATCTCAGGCTGACTGGACGGACCGAACAAGCTCTTAGTGTAGAAGCTTATTATAAAGAACAAGGTCTTTGGTACACTCCAGGCCAAGCCGAGGCCACCTACTCTGATACTCTGGAGTTAGATTTGGCCACGGTTGAACCTTGCCTCGCTGGCCCTGCTCGTCCTCAAGATAGGGTTAATTTACCTGTCGTTCGCGGGTCGTTTCGAACCTTTTTATCCTCTCTCTATAAGGAAGACGTTAAGAAACTTGATCCAAAAGTACTTGGAACCTGGCAATCAGAAGGTGGAAACAGTGCAGCCATGAGCTCTCCGGAGCATGCGCTCACTCATCCAGACTTGCATTTAGGCCCTCTGGGTAAAACTGTTCCCATAAGCCACGGTAATGATTCTTACAATCTTTGCCATGGTTCGGTTGTTATTGCCGCCATTACAAGCTGCACTAATACCTCTAACCCTAGTGTCCTCATGGCTGCTGGATTATTGGCCAAGAATGCATTTGCACAGGGCCTTAAAGTTAAACCATGGGTCAAGACCAGCTTGGCTCCCGGCTCCAAAGTCGTCACTGATTATTTGATTGAAGCGGGCTTGATGCCGCATTTGGAAGCTTTGAATTTTCACTTAGTCGGTTATGGCTGTACCACTTGTATTGGAAACAGCGGCCCACTCCCAGAACATATTGCGAAGGCCGTAGTAGACGGAGACCTCGCGGTAGCATCTGTACTTTCAGGCAATCGCAACTTTGAAGGCCGAGTGAATCCCCATGTTCGCGCCAATTACCTTGCCTCCCCTCCGCTGGTAGTAGCTTACGCTTTGGCCGGAAATATCAACATGAATCTAACCACTGAGCCTTTAGGGATAGGCAAGAATGGGAAAGCCATTTATCTTAAAGACATCTGGCCTAGTCCAGAATCAGTCGCAGATTCCATGTCAAAACATGTGACTTCTGCCCAATTTAAGAAAAGTTATGCAGATGTTTTTAAAGGTTCGAAAGAGTGGAGCGAACTCAAGATTCCAACTGGCGAACTATACAAATGGGAAAAGTCTTCCACCTACATAAAGGAACCTCCGTTCTTTGACGGAATTACAGCACTACCAGCTCCTCTACACGATATTAAGAAGGCCAGAGTGTTGGCACTGTTAGGGGATTCGGTGACGACTGATCATATTTCTCCCGCAGGCTCGTTCAGCAAGTCCAGTCCCGCAGGTCAGTATTTAACCTCTCTAGGTGTAGAAGTGAGGGATTACAACTCTTACGGTGCTCGCCGTGGAAATCACGAAGTCATGGTGCGAGGAACTTTTGGGAATATTCGTTTGAAAAATCTGATGTTAGCTGGAATTGAAGGAGGAGTTACAAAACACCTCCCGAGCCAGAAGACTATGTCCATTTTCGACGCCTCGATGCAGTATCAGGCAGACAAGGTTCCACTGATTGTTATAGCAGGAAAGGAATATGGCACCGGCTCCTCTCGCGACTGGGCAGCTAAAGGGCCTAAGCTTTTAGGAATTCATGCAGTTATTGCTGAGTCTTTCGAGCGCATCCATCGTTCTAATTTAGTGGGAATGGGAATTTTGCCTCTTCAATTCATCGTTGGAGAATCGGCCAAGAGTCTGGGTTTGACGGGACTCGAAACCTTCGATATTTCTGGTTTAGCAGGCCTTACGCCAGGACAAAAAGTAGAAGTTTCATATTACACCTCCGACCCTGCGAGCGGCACCGCTGAAAAAGGAACTACAAAGAAGTTTACAGCAATCGTGAGAATTGATACTCCCAACGAAGCTGAATACTTCAGGCATGGCGGAATCCTTCTCTACGTGTTGAGGCAGCAATTGAAACAATTAATTTAAAATTGGCGATACATATGGACCGATTTCAGAAACTGGAACTGCTTCAACGCTCATTAGGGTTAAAACACAAACTTAAGGTCCATGAAAGTTTGAAGACCCCGGACAATCATGAAGACCTTTCTTTGATGCTTTTAACAAAATGGGAGCTCGAGGATGAGCTTCAAGCGATCGAAGAAATGCTTTCGGATTCCCGGCGTGCGGCGGTGACCTCTAAGCGACTCGCCTATGAAAAAATCGCGCGTCGATTTGAACGTGAAGCTAAGAAAGAACTGACTCAATAAACTTTGTTCTAGTCGTTGTGTTCTTTTATTAATGCTTCAATATCATCGGAACCCAAGGAAGGTCTGGCGCCTCCTAGGCTCTTGAGAGTTTTTTGTAACCGATTGACTAGGATGTCCTGCTCTTCTGTTGTCTGCTCAGTATAATGCTCCAAAAGATACTTGATAGTTCCTTGCGCATCCCACAGGCTGCCTACACATTTTCTCAGCGCTGCACGAGTATCGCTATGAGTAGCCTTGATCGAGATTTCCTCTCCAAGTTCTGCGATGTGTGCGATTTCAGGAAGCCCCAGTTGTAAGGAAGTACCTCGAATTGCCACCATTCTTTGGGTAAAAACTGAAAACAAATTCTTTTTTTCTAAGAGATCAGTCTCAATCTCTGTCAAGGTTTTCTCAGCAGTGTCGGAAAAACCGATCATTTCCTGAATAAAAGTTTGTATTTGAGCATGTCGTTTAGCTTCGATTTGAGTCATGAGACCACCTTCTTCTTAATCAATAAAGGGATAACCTTGGTGTATATTTGCTCGATTGAAATGGGTTTAATCAGATACCCGTCCACTCCCGCTTTAATGGCGTCTATTACATAATTTTTGGTTTTTTCGGCCGAAACCATCATGAACGGAAGAGTGTTCAAATTCGGACTAGTCCGCACCCATTCCAAGAGTTCAATGCCACTCATTGGAGACATATGCCAATCAGAAAGGACCAGATCACAGGGCGAAATTTGCAAATGCCTTCTTGCCGCCTCCCCATTTTCAAAAATCTCAATATGTTTAAAACCAGTAGCCAGAAGCAACTCATGTATTTGAATCCTCATAGAGCGAACATCTTCTACAACGAGTACCTTGACGTCCCCAAGAACCATAAGTTGACTCCATTTTTTAACCTGACCCAAGTCTAAATTTTAACTGGATCTTTACGATTAAGCTATTCTAAAGCAAGTTGAATCAGATTAGGGGCTATTTGAGATTTAGGAACCAGGAACTTGGAGCCTTTTTTACCAAACCAAAGGCGAACATCCATTTCAAACCCGGCGGCATGCATATAATTGTAGAGCGCTTTCCTCAATCCGACGCCCAGTCGATCATGATCACAAGGAGTGGGATCAATGAACGCTAGATCGTTCCGCGCAAAAGTCACCTTGGGTTCTGGCAGGATTTGAATCCCGAATTTTTCAGGATTCAATCCAATAGGACTATGTGCCGTGGCAGAGAATCGATGCCAATAGGCAGATTGAATGCAACCAGCCTCGAAGAGTTGCCGGACTCGCTCGAGGGAATCGATGGTTTCCTGCTCTGTTTCTGTCGGAAAACCGTACATGAGATAGGCGTGAACCATAATTCCCGCTTCGGTCAAGGCTTGAGTCACGCGGGCAACCTGATCGACGCTCACACCTTTTTGCATCAACTTCAAAAGTCGGTCCGAAGCAACTTCTAAACCCCCGCTCACCGCAACGCAACCGGATCTCGCCAATAAGCGCGAGAGGTCCTTGGTAAATGTCTTCTCAAAACGGATATTGCCCCACCAGGTAATACTTACGCCTCTGGCTATTAAGCATTCTGCTAATGCCCTGAGAACCGCAGGAGGAGCGGCCTCATCTACAAAATGAAAGCCCGTCTGCCCCGTCTCTGCTATGATCGTTTCAATCCGGTCCACAAGGAGTTCTGCGCCAGCTGGGTCATAGCGGCCAATATAGTCCAACGTAACGTCACAAAAGTTGCATTTTTTCCAATAACAGCCGTGAGCTAATGTTAATTTGTTCCAACGCCCGTCGGACCAAATCCGGTGCATTGGATTCAACATTTCAAAGATCGAAAGATATTTATCAAGGGGCAAGCCTTGATAAGTCGGAGTGCCAGTATCGCGGTGAGGAATATCATGAAGTTTGGAATCGTTCTTCAAGACCACTTGCCCCCCTTCACGAACAAAGGTCCTCATCAGCTGATTCAGAGGGCGCTTGCCGTCAAGATGTTCCAAAAGACAAAGAAAGGGCTTTTCTCCATCATCCAACGTAATAAAATCCAGGTAGTCAAAGACCTTAGGTTCCTTAAGCTGTCTAAGTTCCGTGTTTACGTACCCTCCGCCCATAACTAGTACTGTCTTGGGCATAAGTTTCTTAATTAGCTTTGCCATTCGAAATCCACCGTAAACATTCCCTGGGAAGGGCACGGTCAAGCCCACTAGGTCTGGCTGGTGTTTCTGCATTAACTCGGTTGTTAGGTCATCCAAATACTGATCCACTAAAGTAGGCGGAGCATTCAAGGCCGCTTCCAAGGGCGCAAAGCTCGGAGCACTTGCAGCCAGCTTTTCTCCATACCGCGAAAGCTCAAAACGCGAGTCGATCCCATCCCTCACTACATCCGCAAGATCGTCTATAAACAAACTGGCTAAATACTTGGCACGATCCTGGGCCCCTAAAGATCCGAAAGCCCATGAAATTGGATCGGGTTCGTCAGGAGCAGCACCCTCCTGCAAAGCCAAAAAGCGAGGACCTTCAGGAAGAAACTCACGACTGATAATTCTTAGTGCAAAACTGGGGTCTTTCCCTTGCAGGAATCGAATTGTGGGCTCTACACACTTTAAATAAGAATTTTGGTTCTTTAAAAAAAACTCCAGACCCGGATTTGTGGAATGAAGTCCAGGTGCTTGAGACAAAACTCGAATGATATCTTCTAACCCACGTTTCGAAAAGAGCCTTAAAACCAGCTCAATTGCGGGGTCCGCTTGTTCAGCTTCAATACCTTGTTCCTTGAGAAATCCTTTGATATAGGCCGTAGCTGGATAAGGCGTATTCAGCTGGGTCATTGGAGGGGTTAATAACAAGATTCGCATTCGGCGAACCTTAGCATGTCTGACAATATTTCTCCACTTTTAAGTCATGCGTATTTCCCAGCTTCAATCTGGTACTGTAAGGCCAAATAGGAGATCTGTTTAATATGCGTTTTTTGTGGAAAGGTCTTGTTTATCCCGTACCTAGAGTCAAACGACTCAGCCAGCTTGACGAAGATTCCAGCGGCGAAGCACTCTACCTGGCTGGTCGAAATTCCCGTTATAAAGAATTGATTAGACTCCTGAGAATTTCAATTGAATTCTTTCGAGGCATGTTTTCTCTTAACAAGGTAGGACCCAGCATAACAGTTTTTGGATCAGCCAGATTCAAGCAAGACCATCCCTTTTACCAGCTCGGTATTCAAATTGGAAAAGCGCTCGCAAAAGAGGGCTTCACAGTCATTACAGGAGGCGGCCCTGGAATCATGGAAGCTGCAAATCGTGGGGCCAAGGAGGCCGGTGGTTACTCGATCGGCTGCAATATTCGACTTCCTCACGAACAGGGCCCGAATCCGTACCTGGATCGAGTGGTTACTTTCTACTACTTTTTTGTTCGGAAAGTCATGCTGGTCAAATACTCCTATGCTTTTGTCATTTTACCCGGAGGTTTTGGCACTTTAGACGAAATGATGGAAGCAATCACTCTTATCCAAACGGGTAAACTCCACGATTTTCCCGTGATTTTGATGGGTGTGGATTATTGGAAAGGATTCATGAGCTGGATGCAGGATGTTTTAGTTAAAAACGGCACAATAGAGGCTCGGGATTTAAAATTTCTTCACCTCACAGACGACTCTGAAGAAGCGATTCGTATAATTTTAAAGACAACTCGGGGTCTGGGGTTGCAGTTAGCAACCCTAAAATCTGTAGTAGATTAAAAAATAAGGCATTTTTAGCTTTTTTTTTAAAAAAATGGTTGCGATGATAGCCAAAGGACCCTAAAACATTTTATAGGAGATTATCTATGGCAAAGAAAAAAACTAAATATTCATTCATCAACGAAGTTTATGAGGGCGTTCTTCAACACGCTGAAGTCAGCCGCAAAGGCGAAGTTCGTATCAAAAGAGCTGACTTGAAAGCTTGCATTGAAAACGCATTCACCAACGGAGCTAAAGCTGCTGCATCTGGCGAAAGAGTTCGCTTTCCAGTAGTCGGCGCCTTGGTTCGTAAAGAAGTCAAGGCTCGTAAATCCGGCAAAGGCACTAACCCTTTCACCGGTGAACCAATGGACATCAAGGCTCGTCCTGCGACTAAAAAACCTCGTTGGTCTTTCCCTCGATCCTTGAAAGACACGTTTGCCAATAAGCGCAATTGGTAACTTTTAGTCTTTAAAAGTTTTCGACTTTTTCGGCTGCAGGCATTTGCTTGAATGTATTTGCTTAAGCAAATGCCTGCAGCTTGCTTTTTAGAAGGTGTATTATGCGATTTGTAACTTTTTTGAATTCAAAGAATCAGCAAAGAGCTGGCATTTTAGTGCAGAATGCGACTCAAAATACTACTTCAAGTGATTTGGCAGGGACTAAGTCCGGAACTATTCCCGGGACCATCATTGACATCAGGGATGCCATCCAATGGCTAAACTCACCAGAATCACCGCAAGACCTAGCCACTAAAACCCCTTCTGCCCTACCCCTTCCGTTTGATATGCTAGATGTAATTCGCGAGCAGGATGTATTGCTTCCCGCTCTCAAGAGAATTGTCGGCTACTTTCAGGAATCCCAGCCTTCTTCAGCCTCTCAAGCTTTCAAGTTTCCGAAAACCCTAATTTATAATGAAAATCAAGTTCGACTTGTTTCACCGATTCCACACCCCCTTTCTATGAGGGATGGTTATGCGTTTAGACAACATGTCGAAACGGCTCGTCGAAACCGTGGACTGGCTATGATTCCAGAATTCGATCAGTTCCCAGTATTTTATTTTACCAATCACTTGGCAGTAACTGGACCTGGCGATGTAGCTGTCCGAAAACTCACCCAGGATAAATTAGATTTTGAGCTAGAAGTTGCCGTTGTCATCGGCAAGGAATGCCGAAATGTGTCAGCCGCCGATGCTGATCAGTATATCTTCGGATTTATGGTAATGAATGATTGGTCTGCTCGAACTCTTCAGATGGAAGAGATGAAGCTCAATCTTGGTCCCGCAAAAGGAAAAGATTTTGCAACTTCCCTTGGTCCTTATCTTGTAACTCGAGATGAACTATCCAAGCATGTAGTTTCAGGTCAGGCTTCGAACTCTGGAGAATCCCATAATTTATGGATGAAAGCCTATGTGAATGGCAAGCAACTTTCCGAAGGAAATCTGAAGGACATGAACTGGACCTTTGCGCAGCTCATTGAACGTGTAAGCTATGGCGTGACTCTGCAGCCAGGCGAGGTCATTGGGTCTGGTACAGTGGGTACGGGATGTCTTTTAGAATTAAATGGATCTAAAATAACAGACAACCTTTGGCTCAAACCCGGGGATGAAGTCATAATGGAAGTTGAAGCTTTGGGTCGGCTCGAAAATCGAGTGCTCGCGGCCGACGAGTAATTCCTTTATACTCATTTCTGCTAATTTCTAATATAATGGTTAGAATCCATGAATAAATTTCGACTTTACCATTACTGGCGATCATCAAGCAGTTGGCGAGTGAGATGGGCTTTAGCGCTCAAGAAGATCCCCTGTGAATATGTTTCCGTGAATTTACTCTCGGACGAAACGGACGGACCTGAGCAGAGAGCTCGAAATCCATTTGGTTATGTGCCGGTACTTCAGATTCTCGACGACTCCGGTGACACTACTGGGAAACCAGTCTACCTCACCGAATCCCTTGCGATCATTGAGTGGCTTGAGGAACTGGTTGGAACTCCATCCGTGCTTCCCGGAAGTAGTTATCAAAAAGCTAAAATCCGGCAACTTGCTGAAACGATTAATGCCGGAACTCAACCTATTCAAAATCCTGCCGTTGCTCAGTTTTATTCTTCTGATGCCGAACAACAGAAGAAATGGTCCCTTCACTGGATTAGAAATGGATTAGCCGCTTATGAATCCTTGGTTCAGGAGACTCCAGGCGTGTTTTCAGTCGGGGATACGCTAACACTTGCGGACCTTTGTTTAATCCCTCAGTGCTACAATGCCCTTAGACAGGGCGTTTTTTTATCCGAGTTCCCCAAAATAGAAAAAATATATCAATCCGCCCTACTAACCGAAAGTTGTCAGGCCTCAGCGCCTGACAGTTTCAGTCCCCAGTCATGATAAAATCTTTGTTACCGCTCTATTCACTGCTAAATTAGAGGACATGCTCAATACGTTACTAGCGAACTCCGGGCTCAAAAAAGACGCCTCCTGGGCAAACTTCGTTATCCAATGTTTAGCTCTCGCATTTATTCTTCACTTAATTGCAGCGGTGAGAAGTGCGGGTTTCTATCACGTCGATGAACATTTTCAGATTGTCGAGTTCATGAATTACAAACTGGGCCGCAGCCCCGCAGTTGACCTACCACTGGAGTATGGCCAATTGATGCGACCTTGGCTAATGTCAGCCATTTTTGCAGGAATGACTCAAATTTGGAAAGTTTTAGGTTCGGAAAACCCTTTTGGCTGGGCTATGGGTTATCGCTTGTTTTGTGCAGGATTAGGATTTATTAGCACCGCCCTATTAGTTCTGAGCTGTTATCGATGGTTTCCGCTGCAAGAGGGCCGCAAAGTTCAATGGAGAACATATGCGGTTTTGGCTTTGTCTTTAATTTGGTTTTTACCGGCACTCCACGCTAGGCATTCTTCGGAGAACGTTTCAGGGTCAGTATTTTTTATCGCGATTAGCCTTTTGGCTCTCTATTTGCCTGTAAAACGCCTTGAAATAACGAAAACGTTTTCATCCAATTGGGCCGGTACTGTAGGAGTCTTGTTCGGCCTGGCCTTTGAGTTTCGATATCAAACCGGATTCATGATCTTGGGGGCTTTGCTTTGGCTCATCGTGATCGCTCGAATTCCCTTTCGAACCTTACTTATAATCCTGGCCGGGGCGCTTATTCCGGTAGCTTTAGGGACTCTGGCTGATCGTTGGGGCTATGGACAATGGACATTTGCACCTTGGAACTACGTAAAATATAATTTAGTGCAGAATCACGTTTCTGACTCTGAAGTGACGCCTTGGTGGGATTATTTCAGGCGCGCCTTGACGGAGTCGTGGCCACCTTTAGGATTGATTTTGCTCTTGAGTTTTCCAATAGCCTGGTTGAGAAATCCCAAGCACATTCTTACCTGGAGTATGGTTCCCCTATTCTTAACTCATGAAATCATTGGACATAAGGAATTGCGATTTCTCTTTCCTTTGATCCATGCTGGCCCCGTGCTTTTGGTGATGAGTATTCAAACCCTGCAGAAAACCGGAGTTAGGCGTGGAGTGCTATGGAAGAAGCTTTCCAGGCTCATTATTTGTAGAGATGGCATTCATTGGGCCAAGGGACCTCGACGCTTGGCATGGATTATTGTTGGAATAAACACTATAGCTTTGATTTTTACGACGCTTTTACCTGCTTGGAGTCCAATTCGTTTCTATGAACAGCTCTATCATTTTAAGCCGTATGGATTTCAACTTTATTACAAAGATAGCAGCCTCTTTGACTTTGGAGGGGCCAAAATGAACTTTTACAAACCTACTCCCTTTCCTATAGTTCAGGTCAAAGAGTATTCAGAAATTGTTCAGGCACTCAAGAGCACACAGCGCCCTCTTTGGATTTTTACTCCTCGTTTACATTTGAGTGAGGAGATTAAAACTAACTGCGATTGCCAAGTGGAATTTTCCACTTTGCCTACTTGGCCCTCTTGGATCGAAAGTCTCAATTTGTTCGGGATGTCTGACAGAATTACGAATTGGACCCTGCATCGGTGCAAGTTTCGGAAGCGGAGTTTAGGTTTTGAACTTTCCTAAATTTTGAAGAATTAAATTGCTATTTATGTGTGTCAGATTTGACCCACTTAGCGGACCTTTTAGCTGCTCTATAAGGCCCAATTGGGCTCCGGCGGCCCAAATAAAAAAAAAGTAAATTCAAAAATTAATTAAGAAATACCGACATGAGTATTATTTAGTTAATTAATGATGCGGACTTATTTAGTCAGGCATTAATTTTCGATGCTTGTAGTCATATTCAAATGTGACCAATTATGTGGCGCCTAGAAAGTTTGAGAAATTTAGTATGAAGAGACTGGACTTTCATAAATCAGTTCATGTAATTCCCACTTTTAAGCGGTGGAGCTCTCTGGGTTACTTCATCCTAACAGTTATCCAATTAACTTCCGACTTCGCTTTGGCTGCCGATATGTCCCAGTCATTCACTTATCAAGGTCGTTTTTATAATTCTTCTGGAACTGCACCACTTGCTGACGTTGTTGATCTTTCTCTTGGCATCTACGATCCTTCTGGCACTTGCCTCCTCTACGAAGAGTCGCAAACTAATATCGACTTAACAGGTACGAATGGTCTGTTTGCAGTTCAAGTGGGCACAGGATTAAATGACTCCAAAAGAACCGGCTCGGACCCCAGTTTCACAATGGCCAAAATTTTTGGAAATTCGCATACCCAACTGCGCCCTGCCACTGTTAATTGTCCAGGTGGCTATACTCCCACCCCGTCTGATGTTCGATATTTAAGAGTAACAGTGACCCCTCATTCTACTTTGATTCCCTCAACGTTATCACCTGACCAACTTATCGGTTCGCAATCCTCTGCCATTGTGGCTCAAACGTTACTGACTTTAAAAGCTCCAATTGCCTCTCCAACATTTACAGGAAACGTCACTGCTCCGGGCTATAGAATAACAGGTGGCAGCACCTATGATCGGGGTGTAATTTATTCAGATCCAAATTGGGGAATGTTATTCCGTGCTGCAATAGACTCGCCGGCCATGGCCACGTTTGCTTGGAGGAACGGTGCAGATAGTGAATATATGAGAATAAGTCCTAGTGGCAACGTCGGGATCGGAACAACAGCACCTCGCGGACCTTTACAAATCGGCACAGGAGATGGGGACAAAATCATCTTTGCCGACTCCGGTGGTATCGCAGGATCCAAAATTGCTCACCTCGGGGGATGGGGACTAGGGTATTATACCGGTCGATCGGCTTACAATGATGGTGGGTACCATGCATTTTATACTTCCAATGCAACTTCTTATAACGAAGCCATGCGTATAACCAGCTCTGGCAACATCGGAATCGGCACCAATAATCCGGATGCATTATTAAAAGTTGCAGGAGTAGCAGGTTTTTCGTCAGGATTTAATGGCATGGGTAACACGTTCACGAATCGTGGGGTCAAAAATGGCGCCGTGATAATGGGCTATGATTCAACCAATCATATAGGAAATTTGGTGAGTGTTAGAGAGGATGTCGCTTGGGTTCCTATGAACTACACAGCACTTTCTCATAATTTCGTTGTCAACGGCGCGGGTACAACAACTATGTCGGTAAGCTCTGGTAACGTGTCTGTCAACGGAACTATTACCGCAACAGCCTTCAACGGAGCTATAACTGGAAACGTAACAGGTAACACGTCAGGCACTGCAGGGAATGTAACTGGAATTGTTGCGATAGCCAACGGAGGAACAGGATCGAATAGTGGTACGTTTGCGTCTGGACCGTATTCGAATGACTGGTTTAGGATCAATGGATCTACGCCGGGAGCGCCGCGTGGGATCCACTGGCAGGACTGGGGTGGCGGATGGACCATGACGGATGCTAATTGGGTGCGAAGCTTCCAAGATAAAGGTATCTATACCGGAGGACAAATGCAGGCCGGGTCAATGCAATCGAATGGGACATTGGGAGTGAATGGAACCCTTACTGGAGCTGCGGCTAATTTCTCCGGCAGAGTCGGGATTGGCACGTCAAACCCATCCTATACGCTCCATGTAGCGGGTAGTGCTGGACTAAGTTCCGGAACTTCCTGGACAAACGCTTCCGACATTCGACTCAAGGACGTACATGGTGACTATGAGTATGGTCTAGACGAGATTCTAAAGCTCCACACTGTGCGTTTTAATTACAAGAAGGGTAATCCCCTAGGACTCCCTGACAATAAGCCCATGATTGGTTTTATTGCGCAGGAAGTTCAGAAAATTATTCCTGATGCCATCCATAAAAACCAAAATGGTTATCTCGAACTTAACGTCGACCCCATTCATTGGGCTGTTGTCAATGCTATTAAGCGGCTCTATTTAAAGGTGACTGGGTTCAGCGACCTTCTAGCCGCCAAAGACAAAGAGATCGCCACTCTGAAAGCTTCCCTCTGTCGACACTTCCCAGACGACCCAGAGTGCGTAACTCAACTAAGTAAGGATAAAAAATAAGTTCGTCTCATTTTCTAGGTACCCAGCAGTTCTACCCGTACAAATCTTCAGCCAACTTGACTGCAAGATCAGCATCTGGCACTCCACCCCATTTAAAGACATTCTCCAGGCCTTCTACTTTTCTGACCGAGGCTTCCAAGATTCGAATAATACCTTCCGGACTCAAGGACGGATTCACGCTTCGGATTCGAGCGCAGATCTGAGTTACTAGCGGCGCAGACAAAGAGCTCCCCGAATTGACCCCATATTCTCCCAGATGCTGAAGGACATTAATGTCGACACCCGGCGCACCCAGATGAACACTTTGTTTACCGAAATTAGAAAACTCGGCTAACTTATCATCCGAGGTAACCGACCCAACAACCAGCAAATTTGAAAACTGAAGCGAACCAGGAACATCAAAAAATAAATCGTTATCCAATCCCTCATTACCGGCGGCAGCCACAAACAAGATCTCGGGATGTTCTTGAATCCCTTTTATAAACCGTTCTCGATTTAGAATCGCCTTGGGGCAATGGTTCTTCAAACCGAAGCTAATATTTACAATGCCTACTCCTAAATCTTCTATATAGGAGAAAATTCCCTGGTAATCGTTCAATTCCAAAGAATGCTGAATAGGAACTAGTGAAACATCTTCGCACCCTCCGGTAATAATTCCTGCTACAGAAGTGCCATGATTTTTGAAATCATAAGGCAACAGTCGCGTACCTACTACGAATCGATCTGGATCGTGGGGTTTTCTAGGCGTTTTATAAGCCAAAGCGGGATGATTATAATCAATTCCAGAATCCACCAGGGCAACCACGGTCCTACGTTGATCTTGGGCTAACTCATGAAGGCATTCGATTTCATCATCCTTCATCAATGAAAAATCATAAACTTCATTCAGCCGTCTTGCTGGGGGTCGGTGCTCCATTACCCTAACTAGGTATTTATCATAGTCAGGTATTGCCAACGCTGGAAAACGTTGAACCGGCAGCACCCGTTTCGACAAGGACTTGAGCGAACTTAAAATTCCAGATTTTAGTTGGGGCGGACATCCCGCCTGGGCTGGAGACGCGAAACTCAACAATAAATAGCTTGGAAGTATACACTTAAACAGCAAACTCATCGTCAATTGTCACTATTACAATAAGGTAAAAATGTAAACATCCCTCTAAAATCAGGCTTTAACGTTATGATTTAGCTCGATCAATAATTTTCATTGATCTCTTCGGAATACTAAACTTAAAAACACTTCCATGACCCAGCTCACTCTCAACCTCGATCTCGCCCCAATGAGCTTCGATAATACCTTTGGCGATAGAACGTCCCAATCCCGCCCCCCCATGAGTACGACTCTCCCGACCTTGCCAAAACCGTTCGAACAGGTGGGCTTGCACTTCAAGCGATATCCCCGGACCGGAATCAGCGATCGACAAAACCGCCTTGTCGACACCGCACTCCTCAAGTCGAATTCGAATTGTGGAATTTGAATTCGAGAACTTAATGGCATTGCCGAGCAGATTCGTAAAAACTTGAAGCAGTCGATCGGGATCGCAAAATACTACACAGGAATTTTCCACATTTTCTGTTAATAACTCAATCGACTTTTCTTGTGCTATCGGAAGGAATGATTCTAAAACATCATGAACAAACGATTGAAGTTGGAGACTGAGTAGTATGATCTGAAGCGGATTTCTAAGATCATGAGAAGCAAAACCCAGCAGTTCTTCTCTTACTCTCAGTGCTCGTTTCATCTCTTCATAGAGATAGGCGCGATCATTTTCTAACTGCTTTCGCTCCGAGATATCGGTCAACGTCACGACACCCCCTAACAGCTCACCATTGCGATCGTGTATCGGGCCTCCCCTCACCTCGATGAGAGAAGAGGTACCATCATCTCACTGAATCGCGATTTCCTCAGAACGAATAATTTCTCCTTTTTGAATCACCCGCATCATGGGCCTATCCTCAAGCTTGTAAGCAGTCCCATCCAGATGGAAAAGCTTCCAGTTATCGTGAGGTTTACTTCCAGGGACAAATAGATGGCTTTGCCGAAATATTTGCTGGGTCTGCCAATTCGCTAAAATTAAGTCTCCCTTATCATCAACAATAACTACTCCTGATGGCATCTGACGGAGCACTGTCTCCAAGAACGTACGGTCGCTTTCGGCACGTATTAGAAGGCGGTTACGCTCTTCCTCTGAACGCGCACGCTCTACGACACGACCCAGTTGAGTACCCACCTGAGCCATGATTTCAAGTAGAGACTCATCTGGCGGAACCGTCGCTTCAGAAAAAAACTCTAAAATTGCCACGGGAGCTGAACCGATCATCACCGGAAATGCAAACCCTGCCCTGACTTTAGTATCCATGTTCGGGTGAGAACGAAGGAAATTTGGATCTAAATTCACATCAAAAATCCAAAGAGGCTTACGACTCTCAAACACCCGGCCCGGCAGCCCCACCCCAGAAGTAAACGAGGTAACCTCTGTTATTTTTTTAAATGCTCGGAAAATTTCTTCATTTTTGAAGTGCCAAATCTTTGTGGGTACAAGAACATTGGAATTCTCCTTTGATGCTAGATAGAGGTGCCCTACCGGCCAGCCAGTGAATTCACAAATCGTATCTAGAGCAAACTGCATTACCGCATCTATTGAAGTGGCTTCGTTGGCAGCTGCGCTAATTTTCTGTAGTAAGGAGATGAAAGATGTCGTTCGCAGGATATCGGACCGAAGGGCCGCTTGTTCGCGCGCTATCCCTTCAATTCTCTGGATCGTTGAATCTAGATGCGAGTTCTGAATAGGAAGTTTCACAATCTCACGGAGGCGTTCGACTTCCTTTTTTATGTCACTAATAGGCACATCCGTTGGTTTTGTTGTCGAAACCATAAGCAACTCTCATACACGAAGTTGCCCGGGATTGGCGGAAAAGGACGACTGGTAAAAAACTCGTCTGCTCAACCTCTAAAAGTCGCGATCCCCTGGGTCATTCCAATTTTAGTGAATTGCCCGAGCTTTTAAAAAAAGGCGATTTATTGGTCGTAAATGATGCAGCCCATCAGCAGCCTTCCCCAGCCTCGGCACCAGTGTCACACGGGCATTAGAAAGCGCCGCAAGCAACAATGGGACTATCCAGGAAGGT
>JBDSKY010000229.1:0-3931 GCA_039916675.1 Bdellovibrionia bacterium | reverse complement strand
TGGTTTCGGAAGGTACACCGACAGAGATCCGTGCTTCAAAAGATCCCTTGGTGCAGCAATTTATTAATGGTCTGGCGGATGGACCCATTCCTCTAAGAGTTTCAAAGAAAGACTATTTAGACGATTTAACTGGTTACTGAGTGATTTGAAGGAGAAAAAAATATGCGTGAGAGATCAGAAGTCAAGGCCGGAGCCGTTATTGTATGTTCAATTATTCTTCTATTGGTGGTGGTGATTTCGGCAGGGCGCTTTTCACAGATGTTTAAAAAGAAACAAATTCTCCACGTTTTGTTCACTGATGTACAGGGATTGAAAGTGGACGATCCGGTCCAAGTGATGGGTCTCGAACAAGGCAAAGTTCAAGCAATGAGGGTTTATCAATATAAGGACGAAGTTGGCTTGGTCAGTCCCATGGTAGAGATTACTGCTGAAGTTGCTTATGCCGAGCCGTTTCCTAAAGATTCGAAAATAACGATTGATCGAAGTCTAACGGGTAACACTGCTTTGAAGATAGAGCCCGGCAGAGACTCAGAGAAATTTGCCCTAGATCAGAAGATTATGGGTCTCGGTGCAGTTTCTGTCACTGAACTTGCCAATAAAGCAGGAGTCATGACCAAAAGATTGGACGACTTTCTAGCTGATCTCACCGATAAAAATATTTCGGGTGCTGTAAGGTCGCTCGTCATCAACTTAAAGCAGATCAGTGATCAGGCTAAGTCCATTTCGTCTTCCCTGGCGCAAAGTATCCCAGGGACCGAGAAAAATTTGATGACTACTTTTAAAAACGTTGAAAGAATTTCTCACACCCTGGATCAGCTCGTCCTTAGCAATAAAGACAAACTTGCTGGAATGATCCAGAACCTGAACTCCAGCACTGAATCGCTCGCGGCTACCACTCTAGGGGTAGAAAAAGTAATTGCCAAAAGTGAAGACAAGATCCACAGCACGATCGCCAATGTTGAGAAAGCTACTTCCAATATTAAAACCCTCACACGAGAAGTACGCTGGCAACCGTGGGTTCTCTTAAATAAGCCGGATGAAGTAGAAATTAAAGAACGAAGTGTCTACAACTCCGCATTAGAATTTAGTGAAGGGGCCGAGAGCTTAAATAATACTGTAAAGCAGCTCTTGGTTTTAGTTAATTCCCGCGATCAGACTGTAGATGGCCAAGAACGCTATAAGAAGTTAGTGGAGCAGATTCATGAAAATCTCGAAAAATCCGCAACTTTGGAGCGAAAGCTCTGGTCCAATTTAACCGATAAAAGCTCCGGTAAATCCCACTAACGACAATCCTTAGGTAGAGTGACCGTAAAAGTAGTTCCCGTATCAAACGTACTTTCAAGTCGAATGCTTCCATGGTGGGCCTCAGTGATTTCACGAACAATAGCTAAGCCCAAGCCCCAACCTTTTGTGCCCAAGTGATCAGAGCTTTGAAGTCTTTGAAAAGGTTCAAAAAGTAAAGATTGTTGATCTACAGGAATAGGATTGCCTCTATTGTGAACGGAGATCTCAATCTGATCACCCAGGTCTCGAAGTTTTATTGTGATCAGGGAATCTTTATCTCCGTACTTAACGGCGTTGCCCACTAGGTTTTCGAGAATTCTTTTTAGGTCGTATGGGCTCCAGTAACCTATTAGTGTTTCCGGACTTACAAATCGGCATCGATCTCCATGCATCATTTGAAAATCCATCTGGCTTTCTCTTAAGAGAGATGCCAAGTCGCAGTAAGCGATTACTACTCGTAACCTGTGACCTGCGGTGAGACTATTAATATCCAATAGGCCCTGAATCAAATGATCCGCACGATCAATGTTTGTGATGATTCTTCCGATTAGATTTAAAATTTTGGCTTCTTCCACCAAGTTTTTTTTTATGAGTTGGGCGCTTACTCTGGCCGCAGTAAGAGGGCTGCGAAGATCATGAGTTAAAGAGCAAATAAATTGGTGGAGATAACTGTCCGTGCGGTTAGGTGGAGCTGGGTGGGCGCTGTCAGTCATATTTCTCCTTTTACGAGACCGGATTTCGTGACTAGACATGCAATTCCAAGACCGAGAAGCTATTCTCCTTGCCTGAAATATTTTTTTCAGGTTAGGTTAGCCCCATGGCTCCCACACATTCGACAAAAGGCACTTTAGGATCCGTCGCTCCAGATTTTAAGCTTCCCTGCGTAGATGGAGACACGTATCAGCTCAGCGATTTTAAAAATTCCAAAGCTATCGTTGTTGTTTTTATGTGTAATCATTGTCCTTACGTAATCGCGGTACAGGATCGAATTAATGCCCTCGCGCAGGAATACTCTGTTCGAGACGTACAATTCCTAGGCATCAATTCCAATGACTCAGTCCAATATCCAGACGATAATTTTGAAGCCATGAAGGTTAGAGCGAAAGAAGAGAATTATACTTTCCCCTACCTTTGGGATGAGAGCCAAGAAGTGGCGAAAGCCTATGGTGCGGTATGCACTCCAGAATTTTTCGTCTACAGCGTTACCAACGGGGTTACCGCTTTGGAGTATAAAGGTAGACTGGATGATTCATGGAAAGATGAATCCAAGGTAACTCGGCAGGATCTTCAAATGGCTCTTGAAGACATCCTCGACGGTAAGAAACCTGATCCCGACCAGAAACCAGCCATGGGCTGCAGTATTAAGTGGAAGCAGTAAGGTAATCTATAGGTTTGCAGGGGTTTCAACTGTAGCCACGTAGAGGCGAGTGATTGACCGTTTCTCCTCATATTTTTGAAAAAGATCCGTACATTGTTCTAAAGGAATGAATGAAGCCTGGTTGTAATGGTTATCGTATCTTACAAAAATTGGATCACTAGGACGTCGAAAATATTTAGAAAGCTCGCTGGTTGATGTGGAACTCAAGTAATGAGTGCCCTCGAGTTTTAACTTCTCTTTAATTTGGCTGAGCAATTTCTCTTGCTCGGCTCGAGCAGCTTTGGCAACCGGGATTCCACTGTGTAGTTCGACTAACATTCGATAGGGCTTTCTATCAGCTATTCTGCGGGCCCACGGGTTATTGCTTTTGTAGAGATGAGAGCTCAGGTGTGCATCGTTGTATTCGCAGTATTTTTCAATATCAGATGGAAGGGTATAGGTGCACTCAGGACTGCCCAGGTATTGCGCTAACATTTCGTCATAAATAACGCTTTTATGGTGAAAGTAGACCATAAGAAACATATGGAAACGCGAAATAAGAAAGTCTTCGAAAGCGTAAAGCGCGCGATGCTGGAGCGAAAGGTAGCACTTCTGATCGACAATATGGCCCGTCAAGTTTCCTACCAACCAGTCAAAGTCAAATTGACCATAACTGACGCCTGCATGGAGACTATCTCGTCTTAGGTAATCCATGCGGTCGGCGTCAAGCTCACTCGAGATGATTTGTTGAAGAATAGGGCGAAAATTGATCCCGCCTTCCATAAAAAAACTGTCTCCGATTTCAATTTTGGGTTCCACAAGAGCAGCAACGTGAAGAGGTTCAAACCCGTCATTGATCCCCGCCTGCTTGATTAAGGGAGTGAGGCTGGAGTCCAAAATAATTTTGAGAGTGTAATCCTCGTGCGTGGCTTTTCGATTTTTACCTTTGGGCGCCGCAGCGCGTGGAATATTTAGTTCTTTGACTTCTGGCATAGCAAACTCAGTAGTATGCGAGAGAGGTCCATGGCCTACGTCATGAAGAAGGGCGGCGAGTCGAACCACCGAGCGAAATCTAGCATAAGAGTGAAAAGGCTGGGTGAGTCCCTCAGGGAGCGAATGCTTGGAACCAAAGATGGCCTCGTACGCCAAGGAAGCGGCTTCCATGGCCCCTAAGCTGTGAACGAATCGATTGTGAGTAGCGCTTGGAAATGAGTTTTCTGAAAACCCTAATTGTTTAATTTGTCGTAGACGTTGAAAATAAGGGGAGTCAATAATTGAGAGTTCTGATGT
>JBDSKY010000228.1:0-5421 GCA_039916675.1 Bdellovibrionia bacterium | reverse complement strand
AGTTTTGAAAGTAGCCCCTCTTTTCAAACGCATTTTTGCACCAGCTTCGTCAATAATATCTATAGCTTTGTCAGGAAGAAATCGGTCTGTTAAATGTTTGGCGGACAGCTCTACGGCAGCCCGGATTGCGTCCTGAGTATAAAGAACTCCATGGTGCTCTTCAAAGCGCGTTTTTAAGCCCATCAAGATTTGGATAGCCTCTTCGATTGAGGGTTCAGCAACATCAATTTTCTGAAATCGTCTAGCCAGGGCATGATCTTTCTCAAAAACCCCACGAAATTCAGAATAGGTCGTCGAACCGATGCACCGAATTGTCCCCTGCGAAAGAAAAGGTTTAAGCAGGTTCGCTGCATCCAGCGCCCCCCCACTTACGGCTCCCGCACCTATAATAGTGTGGATTTCATCTATGAACAAAATAGGACTGAGCCCACGTTCCTTTTTTGCTTCCAGAGAAGAAATAATACGTTTAAACCTTTGCTCAAAATCTCCACGAAACTTGGCACCAGCCAAGAGTGAACCCAGATCAAGGGAATAAACCACAGAATTATAAAGAATATCAGGCACCGTCTTGGAAACTATTTTAAGCGCTAGGCCTTCGGCTAGAGCGGTTTTTCCAACCCCCGCCTCACCGACCAAAAGAGGGTTGTTCTTGCGACGTCGGCAAAGAGTTTGAATGACTCGCTCTAGCTCACTCTGTCTGCCGATCAACGGATCGATCTTCCCGGCTTTAGCCCTTTCATTTAAATTCGAGGCATAAAGAACTAAGGGGTCTTCTGAAGCCTTTTTAGGAGTGATCTTGGGAACTGATTTATCTTCGGCATCCTCGCCTGATAAATCCTCATTTTCCTCAATAAACTCGTCATCTGGATTATTGGTCTCCCGATCTTTTCTAATTCCATGACTAATATAATTCAATACGTCTAGACGCTCAATCCCCTGCTGAGTTAAGGTCATGAGAGCCTTTGAATCTTTGGCTTGGAAAAGTGCTACTAAAAGATCCTCGGGCTGAATTTCATCTTTACCTGCCGATTGCACATGAAACAAAGCTCTTTGAATTAAGCGCTGAATGCTTAGAGTGGCTACTGGGTGCTCTACAGGAAAATCCTCACTCCCTTCGCCGGAAGCTCTCTCTGAATCTAAGTTATCATCGGTAGAGCCTGAACTTGCCAAATCTGGATTGGCCTGTCCCGAATCAGAAAGCCCACTACCAGACTGATCTGCCCGTGCGGCTTTTGGGATTTCGACTCTTAGGTAATCTTCAAGTTCCAATCGGATTTCGCCAGGATTTCCACCACATGCTTGGATGGTTTCACTGATCTTGGAGTCGGCCATTAAACTCCAGAGCACATGCTCCAAAGTGAAGTATTCGTGCTCCTGATCCACAGCACTCCTGACCGCCCGATTTAATACTGTTTCTGCTTTGCGACCGATCATGAATTAGTCTCTCACTTTTTTTTCAGCCCTAGACTCTCTTATACTCATTTTTCAACGGTTCTGTACAGTCTGAACCCCTAAGGCGCCGGTTCAACCGAGCACTGAAGTGGGTGGCCTTTAACGCGAGAATACTCTCCAACTTGCATTGCTTTGGTTTCTGCAATTTCAAATGAATAGACACCAGCAGTACCTTTGCCATTTTGATGAACCTGCAGCATAATTTGTACCGATTCCTCTTCCGATTTATGAAAGAAGCGCCTGAGGACTTCGATCACAAATTCCATCGTAGTATAATCGTCATTATGTAGAATTACCATGAAACGCGCCGGTTCTTTCAACTTAGGACGGCTGACCTGGATAACAGCGTCTCCTTCGTTGTCGTTGGCGTTACTATTGGCGTTGCCGCCGGTAGAGCCTCCAGGGCCTCCGCCAGCTATACTCCCAGATATGTCGCAGTCCCACCCAAGAGTGCACTGAGCTGTCTTTAAAATCTCCATATTCTCAAACGCTACCACGACACCGCATTAGATCGAAATACCTTCTTGACGTAAAGGCCCTATCTCGCACATCCTTTGAATGTGGAAACCGATTTACTTCATCGCAGACTGGAATTAGCAAGATTTGACCGAGCCATCGAAGTCAGCGAAAGCCTCGCTGATCATCGAGCACTGCTTACTACTGCAGAGTTGGAGCGGCTAAACCGTATTGTCACAGGAGAGAAGGACGACCCTTGGCGCCAAGAAGCCACTACAGTCCAGCTGCCTAGTGGGAAAACAGAAAATTTTTCTCTAATCCTTGATGCTAAAATGACAGCCCGCGACAAACTTCATAAGGCCACTGAACTAGCTGAGAGCGGAAGTGTTATTGATGCGGCCGTTGACCTTTATGTGTCCTTAGTTTTGGCGCACGTTTTTAAAGATGGAAATCGCCGAACAGGAGTTTTGGCAAGCCACTATTTATTAAGACGCTACGGAGCGGCCCTTTCTGGAATTGCGATTCACGAATTGGGCTTAGGAGATTTACGTCAAGAGGGGCAAATCGAACTCTTGCGAGAAACCATTCACCAGATGCTGAAGTTTGCGGAAAAAAGAAACTCTTTGAATAAAAAGTGACTGTGCTAGAAATCGTAGCACAGGAGAAATTATCAATGAAATTATTTCATGCTTCAATTTTAAAGTTGAGTTTTGCTATTGCCTTGGTCGCTGTTGGAAGTTTTTCATCTGCTAAAGCATTTGCTGAAACACTAAATATCAATGTTGTCGCCATAGAAGTAGACGGAACTAAATTTTGGCTTCCATCCATGATCGTGGCCAAGAAAGGTGACACAGTCAATATCCACGCAGTCAGTAAAGTTCCGGGGCAAAATAACGTCCATGGCTTCGCCATTGACCAGTTCAAAATTGCAGGCCTTGTTACCGACAAACCTATGGACATGAAATTTGTCGCTGACAAAGCTGGAATTTTCCCAATCCGCTGTCACTTACATCCTGCCCACATTGGTGGCCAGTTGTTAGTAACTGAATAAATTAGTGAGTCAGTTTTTTATACTTAATGCGATGGGGCTGAACGGAATCAGCTCCTAATCGCTTTTTCTTATCTTCCTCGTATTCTTGGAAGTTTCCTTCAAACATCACCACTCGGCTCTCATCCTCGAAAGCCATGATGTGCGTGCAAATTCGATCTAAAAACCAACGATCATGGCTAATGACTAAGGCGCAGCCCGTAAAACTCAAAAGCGCTTCTTCGAGTGCCCGCAGAGTATTTATGTCCAGGTCATTCGTAGGTTCATCTAGCAATAAAACATTGCCGCCGGATTTTAGAATTTTGGCAAGGTGGACTCGGTTTCTTTCACCCCCAGAGAGGGTTCCCACTTTTTTCTGTTGATCCGCCCCAGCAAAATTAAATCGAGCGCAATACGCACGAGATTGTACTTCTCGATTTCCCAAAAGGATGGTTTCGTTTTTCCCGTCTGAAATCTCTTCCCAAACACTCTTCTCTGGATCTAGTACATCTCGAGATTGATCGACGTAAGCAAATTTAACTGTCTCTCCCAGACGAATAGTCCCTTGATCAGGCTTATCTTGGCCCGTCATCATTTTAAAAAGGGTCGTCTTCCCTGCCCCATTGGCGCCAATAATGCCAACTAGGCTTCCTGGTGGAATATTGAAGGAGAAATCGTCAAACAAGACCTTTTCACCAAAAGCCTTAGAAATCTTATTTCCTTCAATCACTAAATTCCCAAGGCGAGGGCCGGAGGGAATGTAAATTTCCATTTCGTCGATTTTCTCAGGGCGATCCTCAGCCAAAAGATTTTCATAAGCACTGACACGGGCCTTGCTCTTTGCTTGGCGAGCACGTGGACTCATCCTGATCCATTCCAACTCTCGCTCTAAAGATTTCTGACGCTTAGATTCCGTTTTCTCTTCTTGAGCCAACCGTTTCTGTTTTTGGTCTAACCAGGATGAATAATTTCCTTCCCACGGAATCCCATGGCCACGATCCAGCTCTAAAATCCAGCCAGCAATATTATCCAAGAAATATCTATCGTGGGTCACTGCTACCACAGTGCCTTGATAAGCCTTTAGAAATTGTTCTAACCAGCTTACCGACTCGGCATCCAAATGATTGGTCGGCTCATCCAAAAGTAAAATGTCGGGTTTCTGAAGAAGCAATTTGCAAAGCGCAACACGTCGTCGCTCACCCCCGGACAAGTGCTTCACGCTCGAGTCAGCAGGAGGCAATCTCAAAGCATCCATCGCAATATCCAGCGTGCGATCGATATCCCAACCATTAGCGTGTTCGATTTTTTCCTGGATATCAGCTTGTTCGCCCAAGAGTTTTTCCATGAGATCGGGATCCATTTCTGGATCGGAAAACGAATTTGAGATTTCTTCAAAACGTTTGAGCCATTGAATGAGAGGGCCCATTCCGTCCTGCACGTTTTCCCGAACAGTTTTTGCCTCGTCCAGCTGAGGTTCCTGCGACAGGTACCCCACAGAAATTCCATCTCCGGGCCGAGCGTCCCCGTTAAAGTTTTTTTCGACGCCCGCCATAATTTTTAAAAGAGTCGACTTGCCTGAGCCATTTAGACCCAATACACCAATCTTAGCTCCATAAAAAAATGAGAGATAAATATCCCGCAGAACCTGCTTGTTAGGTGGATATGTTTTGCCGACGCCTTGCATTGAGAACGCAAATTTTTGTGCCATTGGGGTCGATATATCCTTTTTTTGAACTGAAACAAATACCTTTTGTTAGGGAACTTTTTTTTAGGAAAAGATCTTATTTCGCATATTTTTCTTGCTTACCTCGCCCATGCGGCAAGGTAAAATTTAGGTCAGGTCCCAGGGGCACTACCTGTGTGGGATTAATCGCCTTTTGGCTGATGTAGTAATGACGCTTGATAAATCGGAACAAGGTTGTGAACAGGCAAACATCTGCCAAAGTTAATCGGTCTCCACAGAGATAACGACTTTTACTTAGCTCCTCTTCCCAATGATCTAGAGCTGTGAAGAGTTGTCGGTAGGCTCGTTCGTATGCCTTTTGAGAAGTTGCAAAGCCGGTGCGGTAAACTCCATTATTAATTGTGGGATAAATTTCCTGAACAATCCGATCAATTTCAGTTCTGTTTTTTGAGGGATAAAGATCTGTTTTATTTTTTGCAAACTGTGTAAAATCATTGGCAAACATCTTAATGATATCAAGGGACTCATTATTGACAATCGTCTTGTGTTTTTTGTCCCAAAGAACTGGCGTGGTTTCTTCACCCGTGTAATCAGGATTAGCTAGGCGGTAGATATCAATCAGATCCTTTTGATTATTCACAAAATCGGGAATACAGCCTTCACTCTCTGTGAACGTCCAGCCTTTTTCGTTCCAAACCGGATCTACAACCGAAAGAGAAATCACCTCGTCCAAACCCATTAAACTTCGAACTATCGCAGTGCGATGGGCCCACGGGCACGCCCAGGAAATATAGAGGTGGTA
>JBDSKY010000227.1:0-16866 GCA_039916675.1 Bdellovibrionia bacterium | reverse complement strand
GCCTACGGATCCAATTCCGCTGCCAAGGTCGAGAGCCTTGCTGGCGCTCGGGCACCAGGTGGTTCCGTACCATGCTGTCAAAACATCGTCAGTCGAGTAGCGATGCCCTTTCTTGAGTTGAAAGACTCGAAAGTGGCCGCTTAGCGCGTCTAAAGATTCTCCTTCGTTTGGCACTAAATCTGGATCGGTTTGTAGAGGGATAAGGGGTCCTGGCTTGGCCCAGCCCTTAAAGAACGGACCCCGGTCAAAGGTATTTTTCATCGTATCCCATACTTATAGAACGCTGAGTTGTATTTCCACCCAAATCCACATAGTATGTTCACGGGAAGAAAGAGAATTTAATATGAAGAAATTTCAAACGATACATGTAGATTATCCGGAGCCCCATTTTCAAAGGACCCTCGATCTTTTGAAAGCTCACCCGGAAGTGACAAAGCTCTTCGGCAACACGCCTTTCACGGCATGGATTGTTCTGTTTTGGGTGGCCCTCCAAATTGGAGTGGCATTTGTTTTTAAAGACAGTCCGATTTGGGCGATTTTTTTGCTTTCTTACACGGTCGGCGCTGTCTCGAACCATGCGCTTTGGGTGATGATTCACGAATGCACCCATAATTTGGTATTTAAAGGAACGCCTGCTAATTCCTTACTTCAGATTTTTGCTAATTTACCTATTATTTTTCCGTCGGCGATTTCGTTCCGGATATTTCATATTCAGCACCATCTTCATCAAGGAGAATGGGATAAGGACGCAGATCTTCCTAGACAGTCTGAAGTGGATTGGGTTGGGAATTCTTCGTTCCGTAAGGGTGTATGGTACCTCTTTTACTTTGTTTCCCAGCTCACGAGGGTTCCGCATATCAAAGGGATTACTCTATTAAATCGATGGGTTATTCTTAATAACATCGTGGAATTTAGCTTTTTGGCAGCGGTCGTCTATTTTTTAGGTTGGGGAGCTTTCGCTTACTTAGCGCTTTCCAGTATTTTTGCAATTGGCCTACACCCCGTGGGGGCACGTTGGATTCAGGAGCATTATGTGCTTCATCCTAACCAAGAAACCTATTCCTACTACGGTCCATTTAACACGGTGGCTTTCAATGTCGGCTATCACAATGAGCATCATGATTTGATGAGAGTATCTTGGTCCAAGTTGCCTCAGGTTCGTGCCATTGCTCCGGAGTTTTATAATAACCTCTACTACCACACGTCATGGTCCAAGCTCCTGGTTTGTTTTATCATGGACCCCAAATTGGGCTTATTTAGCCGAGTGACCCGCCCGGCACCTACCCCAGCGAAAAAACAAGGCAAAAAATCGACTCAGGTACCGCCGGAGGCCTCGGTTCGTGTTGATATGGACGCAGGTCTGTTGGTATGACGTCATCTTGTGATTCATATTCATGGGATTTCTAAGCAGTACGGTTCAAAAGTTCTTTTTGAAAATGCAGAAGCGCATTTAGGGCAAAGGTCAAAGACAGCACTTATCGGGCCCAATGGTGCGGGTAAGAGCACTTTAATTCGAGTTTTGTTAGGCACTGAGACCGCTGACGGCGGAAGTGTATCCCGAGCACGCCATCTAGCGATTGGTTATCTAGCTCAGGAAGTTCCTAAATTCAGTGGAAGATCGGTTCTTACCGAAGTCATGCGTATGGATGGTCGGCGCGAGGAATTGATTGAAGCTAAGAACGAGTTGGAAGAGCTTTTTTCGAAGGCTCCCTCGAACGATGGAATTGGCCAAAGCGCATCATCGAAGGCGTCCTCCGGCTCCCCTGCTAATGACGATCATTTTTCAGAGGGTCTGGAGCGTTACGGTCGAATTCTAGAAGAACTAGACGGATTAGATGAGTATCGCCTTGAAGCAAGGGCTAAAGAAATTTTAACTGGTATGGGTTTTAAGCTCTCCGACTTGGATCGCTCTCTAACCGAATTTAGTGGTGGATGGTTGATGCGGGTTGCCCTTTCCCGTATTTTGTTGATGGACCCGGACCTTCTGATTCTGGACGAACCTACCAATCACTTGGATTTGGAGTCCTTACTTTGGCTCGAAGAATTTTTGAGAGCATTTCGCGGCGCAATGCTGTTGGTGAGTCACGATCAGGCATTTTTGAATCGGATTGTGAATGAGGTCCTTGAAATTGATCAAAAACGGCTGTGGGTTTACCGAGGCAATCTGGACTCTTATGCCGAACAGAAAAGCGAGCGACTCGAGGTCTTAAAAGCACAGTATGCGGGTCAGCAGTCCAAAATTGCTGAAGTAGAGAAATTTGTCTCACGATTTGGAGCTAAAGCCACGAAGGCTCGTCAGGCACAAAGTAAGCTCAAACAACTAGAAAAGATGGAAAGAATTGAACTTCCAGAGCATCGGGATTCGGTTCGGTTTCGTTTTCCGCCAGCTCCGCATAGCGGCAAGGAAGTTGTGACGGTGCGCAGAGGCGCGGTTCGTTATGGCACAAAAACCGTTTTTCGCGATTTGGACTGGGTTGTTAGTCGGGGAGCCCGTGTTGCAATCGTTGGAGTCAATGGAGCAGGGAAAACTACACTTCTTAAACTTCTGAGTGGACAGCTTGCTGCGAGTGAAGGTGAGGCCAAACTCGGACATCAAGTCAAGGTAGGTTATTACGCTCAGCTTCAAGCTGAGAGTTTAGACCTGAACAAAACGATTTTAGAGGAATTGGAATCGGTTGCACCTCATTTGCCCATGAGTCAAGTGAGAGGTGTGGCGGGAGCTTTTCTTTTTTCAGGAGAATTGGTTGAGAAAAAATGCGGCATACTGTCGGGCGGCGAGAAAGCTCGTGTGGCCCTAGCCAAATTACTTCTATCTCCCTCTAATTTCTTGATCCTCGATGAGCCCACCAACCATTTGGATGTAGAATCGCGAGAGATTCTTCTTGAGGCTTTACAGGATTATGAGGGCACGCTCTGCCTCGTGTCCCATGACAGATCCTTTGTTTCCCCTTTAGTGAATTCAGTATTGGAAATTGAACCACAAGAGTCGGCAGGTTCGGGTTCTCGAGTAGTCCAGCTCTTAGGTAGTTACGATGAATATTTAGAAAAGAAGATTAAGGAAGCTTCAGCGGCGGGGCAAAAGGCTCTCTCTAAGGCGTCTGGGAATGGAGCACCCAATCCAGAACGTGCCGAACGTGTTGCGGAAACCAGCGCTAAATCCCAGAGTGAAGTAAGCACTCCCAAGCCCGGTGTCTCCAATAATCAACGAAAAGCTTGGGAAAAAGAAAGAGACCAATTAGAAGCCCTCATTTCAAAATTGGAAAAAAGGCAGGAGGAGCTGCACATTATTCTTGCCGATACCTCCCTCTATGAAGACAAAGAGAAGTCGAACAAGATGGTAGGGGAACAGAGAACACTCGAGAAGAACTTGGGCGAGAGTTTGGCTCGTTGGGAAGAGCTTTGTAATTTGCTTTAGTTTTCTTGCGACTTTTTAATTTGAGGCATCGCCGAGTAAACAATTTTTGACTTATTAGAATGTAGCTTTCCCGGGAAAGTTCAATACGTCTTCCGGAAATCGGCCAGCGATTACTAATTTGACAAGTACGAAGGCCTCGGATTAAGTACGGGCAAACCCACACAGGTTTAGACACAATTTAATAGGAAGATAAAATGACATCGAAGAATAAATTCTCAATTTTGGCTATATTGTTAACTCTCGCTACTACTCAAACGGGTTGTATAGTTGGATTTTTATTTCCACCTTTGTGGTTGGTAAGTGGTGGCGTTCTTATAGTGGGTGCTATTGAAGGCGACGGGGATCTTTTAACATTGGGCTGGGTACTTGACACCAAGAATCCAGGTCGGGCAGATGCTCTCAATGAAATTCCTATGAGCGAGGAATATGCAAAAACGGCTCTTGTGAAAATAAAAGACATCAAGAGCTACAATCGTGATTTAGAAAAGATCCGCGGCGTTGGTATCGATTTGGCGAATGACATTCGTAGTCAAATGCAGCGTCAGGACCTCAGGCAAATTACTCGGATCGAACAATTGAGCCACGATGCACAGATTGATCGGTTAGCCTCCAAGTATGGATTTGAGAGTGGTGAAGCGCTCTTCAATTCATTCAGCCAAAAAGAATTACCAGGAAAAACTATTGCTGCGTTTGCTAAAAATATGGATATCACTGAAGGCCAGGCCAAGTTGTTATTGTTTTATGGTTTCGGCGTAAAATCTGAAGCTGTACAATAATCTACCTTAATATTCTGAATAAAGGGTTCGCCCATGAAAGTTTATCTCTACTTATTCTTGGGTATTGTCTTAAACTGCGGATGTGAGCTATCCGCGCAAGCCTTTGGCGGTAAAATGGCTCCGCTCGTTTATTCAAATCATTCCTCTAACTGGCGTGTCTCCAGCCCCAAAGTGGTTGTTGCATTTGGTCTGCTTCAAGAATCCCTCATTAAACATTATACAAAAACTGCCTCATCCTACGTTCAACATCAATTGAGCGAAATTAACCCTGCCATTCAGGTCCAAATCATTCCCAAAGCTCGAGGGCAGGATATCGTAAATGCTCTTATGGATAGAGATACTGTCGGATTAATTTTTATTAGTCACACCTTCAAAACAAGTAATACTCAATCGACTATCTTGGTAGGTGCTGACGGACTGACTTTGCCTTCCAATATTTTATCTGCTGCTACCCCGGCCTTTAGATTTGCCAGCTTTTTAGGTTGTCATGGTTCTACTTTATTAGGCCAATATGAAATCAATTTTCAGTTTAGAAAACCTTTTGGTTCTAAAATTTTTTACGAAACTAAGGACACTTATCTTTCGACGAAGTTAACCTTAGTAGACAACGTAGATAAAATTATAAAAAAAGTGATGAAGGACCTGCAGACCAGGCTTAGCCCAATAGACTTACTCCAAGGTGTAGAACCTGATTTTACAAATGATGGGAAGCTCACGATTCGAGTTAAGGACGTTTACCCTCAGCTAGAGCCCAGGTACGTTCAGGTGAACGATCAAATTATTGGTTTACTAGGATCAGGGGCTGAGAACTCTAATCTTGATAAAGACTACCGCGATCTGAGTTTTCGAGTTCCATTCTACGCGTTTCAGGATTTTGATTTAGAAGAAGGTGGGCAAGTTACTTCGAGCGAACCGTCTTGCCATGATGTTAGAATCCTGGCCGCTGAACTTACTCCTGGAGGACTGGTAGATAACTACCTTATTCAATCATCTGTTTTAGAAGGTCCTTTCGGCTTACGCCGACGAGATTATTTACCCTCTTGGCACTTGGGAGATCAGGAATTACCAATTTTCGACGAGGTGAAACCCACGCCGCCTGTTTGGTTAAAATCCAGAAAGAAGAGAAGAAAGCAGGTTCAGGAGTTTTTAATTAAAAGCCTACGCTTTGAAGAATGGCTGGATCGCGCGCCTGATCCCTGGATAGCTTCTCCGCTTAAGGCACGCTTTTATAGGGATTGCTTGTGAGAGCGCACGGCTTCATTTTTTCTTAATAAAATCAAAGAAGCTTCGGGCGAGGATTAGATTTATTCGTTACGAGTAATTTCACCCCTAGTCAAAATTACTCGCGAGTAAATTTGACCAGGGGTGAAATTACTCGTATACTGAAAGAATGGCAAAGTTAAAACGCTACTTGTTTGATCAGGTAGTTTCTGATTTAAAGAAAAAAATGGTTTTTGTGGGAGGCCCCAGGCAAGTCGGGAAAACAACCCTTGCGAAAAGTCTTTTGAAGGACAAGATTGGCTATTTAAACTGGGATGTCCGGGTGGACCGAGAGAAAATTTTATTAGGGGAATTTCCGGAAACTCCACTTTGGATATTCGATGAAATTCATAAATACCGTACGTGGAGAAATATGCTTAAGGGGCTCTATGATTCGAAATCATCGAGTCAAGAAATCCTTGTTACCGGGAGTGCGAAGCTCGATTACTATAGATATTCAGGAGATTCTCTACAAGGACGTTATCACTATTTGCGCATGCATCCTTTGTCATTTGCTGAACTTAAATCAGGTAAGCAGGATGATCTGATCCAGCTCCTGACGCTCGGCGGTTTTCCTGAGCCATTCTTCGGCGGCTCTGAAATAGAGGCAAAGCGGTGGTCGAGAGAATATCGTTCGCGGCTCATTCGTGAAGATTTGGTACAGCTGGAGCGAGTTCAAGATCTGGGCAATTTAGAACTCTTGGCGTTGCGGCTTCCTGAGGTTGTCGGTGGGCCGTTATCGATTAATAGCTTGAGAGAAGATTTACAGGTAAGCCACAAGACTGTTTCCCAGTGGCTAATAATTTTAGAACGAATGTATTCAATATTTCGGTTGGCACCTTTTGGAGCCCCAAAAATAAGGGCTGTAAAAAAGGAACAAAAACATTATCATTTCGACTGGACCTTAGTTAAGGATTCAGGGCTTCGTTTCGAGAACTTAGTAGCATCCGCTCTTCTTAAATGGGTAGATTATAAACAAGATACTGAAGGCGATGAGATTGAACTTCGCTACTTTCGGGATGTAGATCGTCGAGAAGTGGACTTCGTCCTTGTTCGCGGCCGAGCTCCCGTTCAGTTGATTGAATGTAAATGGAGTGATGCAGAAATTAATCCTGCACTCCGATATTTAAAAATACGGTTTCCAAACGTAGAAGCATTTCAGATTTCAGCTGTAGGAGTTAAAGATTATGTCAGCGCAGATGGGATCCGAGTGTGTCCAGCGCGAGTATTCTTGAATGGCCTCGTCTAAACTGTGACTGCTTTTTTAAAACGGCGCATATTTTACATCTAACCATTGCGAATGATCGTCTTGCAACTGTCGAACGAAACAGAGACTCCAAGGAGCTACGTTTCCATTGCAGGCTTGGTAAAACCCTTTCAAATCCTTGTCCAAATAACTAGGACGTACGTCGTAAGCTTCGGCACTCAAGCCTCGGCGCAAATTGAACAGGGGGTCTGTTATTGACCATTTGCGCGACTGTGTAGGATCATAAGAGGCTTTTTCAGTTGGATCGATCTTTCCTGAAAATCCACAAACAGGGACTTGAGCATAGACAGACTTAAGAGCAGCTACCGCAGCGGTCCCTGCAAATTGAACATAGTAACGGTCATCAAGGGGATCAGAACCCTTGAGGTGCCCAATAGAAGCAATTACGCTAGAAGGAACGGAAACTGCCGCTTCAAAGGGGAGAAATACTCCATCCTTTGATGCAATGACTTCATAACTTCCTGAGGAGCTATGTTCACAATCAGCTTCTTCCCCTTCAGATTTAAAGCAGACTTCCATAACGTGAAGACAAACATCATTGTATTTGAGACTGCGAACATGCGTCCAGCGAGACTCCATTTTAAGCGTTTCTAGTAAGAATTCTTCTCCATCGACAATTAAACCCGATTGCTTCATGTAATCATGAGCTTTGGATTTCATCTGTGCGTCTACTTTGCATTCATCTGCGAAAGAAAAAGAGGTGAGAAAAATGTTTAGAAAAAAAACCCAACTCAATCTTTTAAAATAAGACATAGAAAAATCCCTCGGTCAAAAGTGACATAACTTGCCAGATAAAATCAGGCAAATAGGTTTCTCTGTATCCTAAGCGCTTGGCTAAAGCAAATTAGAAGGGGGCCTGGCGCAACCCGGCTTCAGTGCCCTGAGCATTTAAAGTAAATGTCAAAGCACCTGTCCAATCGAATTGAGGGCAATCAGCCGATGGCCAAGATTGCCCTCTTTTTTTGATTTGTTTTGTCGTCACTGTCCCTCTGAGACATTGCGCAGAGAGAAAAAATTAGTGATGTGCCTTATGGTCCATTCTACTACTGAGTTTCTCAAGAGTTTTTCCCATCTTAGTAACGCCGGTTAGATGCGCTTTTTTACCAAGAATTTCAATTTTTTCACCGACGGCCTTGAGGCTATCAGCAAGAGAGGACTTTGCGGTTCCTAGAAACTCGTCCGCGTGGTCTGAGAGGTTTTCAAAATCGGCCAAGATGGTTGAGAGGTCTGCCTTGATCTCCGAGAAGCCTGCGACACTTCCCTTTGCGTTCTTGGCAACGCCAGCAGCTTTCTTAGCAGTCGAAATTACTTTCTTAGCAGACTTTTTGGCTATATTTACTTTGCTTTTCATCGTGCTCATGACTTCTGTCTCCTTATGGTTTTATTAAACTAAATATACATACTTTAAAAGCAACCTCTGTGCCAACAGATACTGATAGGAAATCTCTCATAGGCAAAAGCTAAAATAAGTCAAAAATCCTTTGCATTGGGGTAAAATTCCCCATGTCATTGGGGAGTATCCCGAAAATTGCCCCAACTCAGCGTCTGCGGGATAAGTTGGTAATCAATTTGCAAAGTCCTATGATGAATGTCGCCGCACAATTTCTACCAAATTTTAATGGCTGCTACTGCATTGAGTCTTTTAACTCATTGCTCCTCCGCCGAAAAATACCGGTATGTGCCTGCAGAGAATCAGACGAGCAGCGGCAGGCACCGAAATGAGGCAATCTATTCTGAACCACCCAATTTGCCCTGCGGAAAAGTAAGGATTAAGACCGAGGGTGTTGTCATTCACAGGTCAAAGTTTGATCCACGCCATTTTAGTTAATGGCGATTCAAAAGGTTTACCTAAGGTAGAAATTCAACCGGGAGAGCTACAACCGATTGACTTCTACTTTCCTTTTCCTCCACACAAGGATTCAACTCAAGATCTTCCCGAGTTTGATTTCCATTGGGTAATCTCAGCAGGAACCCAAAAGATAAGAAGGATCACTCCCTTTGATAGAGTCCTTAATAGCCCATGTCATACGATGCTCTATCCGTATGGGCGGTATCCGTTAGGATGGGGAACTTCTTGGTGGTGGCGTCCCTATTAACCTAAACATCTTGCTATAGTTCATGACTAGGGATTACAATTTGAATTCATGAAAATAGCCGATCGGAATAACGAATTCTTCAATATTATTGGGAGGATGGTTATTATTGTTCCTCGCATACTGACACTTATTGCCCTTACTTTTTCCTTTATTTGTCCCACTACACTAAAGGCCGGAGGGGCGATCACCACGACGCCAGAGCCAGCTCCAGTAGTAACGCTTAAAGATGCTGTCCGCTCAGCACTTGCTAAAACCGAGGCAGTTCCACTCGGGGAGGCGCGTATCAATCAAGCTGATGCGAGGATTGATCAGGCCAGGTCTCGTTTTTTTCCTGCCCTCTCATTTGGAGCGAACTTTCAGCAGCAGGATGCAAGCGGTGTGCTTTCTCAGCAAAGCTCAAATCTTTTCGGTGGACGTCAGTCTTATACGCGCTTTAGCCTCTCGCAGTCGATTTACGAAGGTGGACGTGACCAATCGGCCCTGAGTGCGAGTAAGTTTGATAAGGAAGTTCAGCGCCAGAACTTATCTGTGGCAGGCTACGCCACGTTTACAAATGTCGCCCGAGGCTTCTACGCGATCCTATCAGGTGAGCGCGAAGCAGAGAATTTGAACAAGACGATTGCCTTTGCCGATGACCGGGTAAAAGAGCTCAGGAACCGCGCCAAGATCGGACGATCCAGAAACATCGAGCTCATGGCAGCGCAAGCGCAGTTATCTGTTCTCGAAGCGCAGCTTGCGGCGGTTGAGGGTCAGCTAGTCGTAGCACGGGATCAATTTATTCTTACTACGGGGCTTCCACAGGAAGTCAGGCTCATGGAAAAGAGAGAAAAACCCGATCCTCCTAAAACACTCGATGAATATTTATCGCATTTGGATAAGCGTCCGGATGTGGCTGCGGTTAAGGCCCAGATAGAAAGCACAAAACACAGCATTGATACAGCTAAAGCCGGCCATCTCCCTTCCATTGGAGTTGCGGGGAATTATTACATTACCAGAGAGGGCACTCAGCAAGGTAATAATTGGGACGTGGGCGGCACTCTTACTTTACCTCTTTTTGCGGGAGGACTTGTTAAAGCTCAAGTCCGAGAGACTAGCGAAAAACTCATTGAGTCTGAGTTTCTTTTAAAGCAGACCCGAAGGCAGGCCGAGATTTCTATCCGGACAGCCTATAATAACTTGCTTAGTGCCTTTAATCAGCTGAAAGCACTCGATTCGGCGTTGGAGTCCACAGAAGATAATTACAGAGAGCAGGAAAAAAATTATCGTTTCGGCCAGGCGACCAATCTTGACGTGATCCAAGCTCTCAACACATTTCAAGATACGAAGCGTACTTTGGACAAGACCCGTTTTTTAGCTCTGTCTGCTTGGGCAGAACTTAAGGCGGCTACGGCCCAAGTCTCGCTCGCGCAGGTAATGTCGGAAGGCGGAGGTGGCTTATGAGGCTTTCTGAAATTTCAATTCGCAATCACGTTTTTGCTTGGATGCTGATGCTAGGACTATTGGTCTTTGGTAGCATCTGTTTTCAGCGCATGGGCGTAAGCCAGCTTCCTGACGTGGACTTCCCCACAGTAAGCGTCAACGTCAATTTAGATGGTGCCGCACCCGAAGTCATGGAACTTGACGTAGTAGATGTAATCGAGGGGGCTCTTACTTCTATTCCTGGAATTAAGTATATGTCTTCTACCTCTCGAACCGGAAGCGGTAGCATTACGGTGGAGTTCGGTCTTGATAAGAACATTGATACTGCCGTTCAGGAAGTTCAAAGCGCCATCGGGGGCGTGCAAAGGAAACTTCCTGCCGATCTTGATCCGCCATCAGTGCGAAAGACCAATCCTGAAGATCAGCCAATCCTTTGGCTTGCTGTTACTGCAGATCAACTTTCGCGCAAAGACCTGATGATACTTGTACGTGATCAGGTACAGGACAGGTTCTCAACGCTGGAAGGTGTAGGGGAGGTAATTTTAGCAGGTTATATTGCACCTAATCTCCGCGTTTGGCTTTCTCAAGATAAGCTCAACCACTTTCAACTCACGGCATCGGATGTGATTGGAGCGATCCAACACGAGCACTCTGAGAAGCCGGGCGGTAGAATTGAATCAAGCGAACAAGAGAAAAACATCCGAATCCTGGGGGAAGCTCCCACAGTAAAGGACTTCGAAAATATTACGATCTCAAGGCGTGGAGGTTCATTTAACTATACGCCTGTTGCCTTAAAGCAGGTGGCCGAAATCGAAGATGGTACAGCAGATATTAGAAGTTTAAGCCGCGCACAAGGGAAGCTTTCGGTTGCGCTCGGAATCAAAAAACAACCGGGCTCCAATGCCGTTGAAGTTGCTAAAAGCGTTAAAGAAAAGATGAAGGAAGTGGCGGCACTTCTTCCCAAAGGTGTTGAAATCGGAGTGAGAGTTGACACGACCCACTTCATCGAGGAAGCTGTGGGGGAGCTTAACTTTACATTGGTTTTCTCAGCGATCCTGACTGCGATCGTGTGCTGGATTTTCTTGGGTTCGCTCTCTGCGACCTTAAACGTAGTCCTAGCCATCCCCACTTCCATTATCGGTTGTTTTATTATTCTTTACGCTCTTGGATACACGCTCAACACCTTCACACTTCTTGGGCTATCGCTTGCCATTGGGATTGTCGTAGACGACGCAATCATGGTGTTAGAAAATATTGTCCGCCACAAAGAGCAGGGCAAGGATCGGATGACAGCTGCGCTTGATGGTTCGCAGGAGATCACTTTGGCGGCATTAGCAGCCACTTTAGCCATCATCGCAATCTTTCTTCCTGTCGCATTTATGGAGGGAGTGATTGGTAAGTATTTTCTCCAATTTGGCATTACTCTTTCGGTTGCTGTAGCAATCTCGCTGTTGGAAGCTTTGACTTTGACTCCAATGCGATGTTCGCGCTTTTTAGTCGTTGAGAAACGGACCTCACTTTTAGGCCGGTCTGTTGAGAAAAGTTTTAACTTTGCCGAGAATCTTTACAGAAGGTTCATCCCTGTAACTCTCAGGTATCCTTGGATCACCTTACTTGTGGCCACGCTCTTCTTTGCGGGGACATGGAAAATCGGGTCGCAATTGAAACGTGAGTTTGTCCCGCCTCAGGATCAGGCCCAGTTGTCGGTAAGGCTTCAGACTCCCGTAGGATCCTCTCTCGCCTTTACTGACGCCAAGGTGCAGGAGGTTGAAAAGTATTTCGCATCTCGCCCGGAAGTGGCCACGTATTTTAGTTCCATTGGGGCAGGGGGTGGCGGAGGCTCGGTCAACATAGGCAATATCTCTTTAAGCCTGACACCCGTAGGACAAAGAAAGCAGAGCGCCCAAGAGCTTGCGACGGTCTATCGGAAAGAACTCCGTAGAATAAAAGGTGCCCGGTTTACAATTCAAGATCCTTCTCTTTCCGGGCTTGGAGGAAGAAGGAGCTTTCCCATTGAGTTCACTATTCGGGGCGCGAACTGGGATGGATTGGTCGAGCAATCTAAAAAAATCATGAGCGAAATGGAAAAAACAAAGTTCATGACAGATATCGACTCGAACTATCAGGATGGAATGCCTGAGATTCAGGTTATTCCTGACCGCGTGAAGGCCCGCCAATATGGGGTGGACGTATCTGAGATTACACAAACAGTGAACGTCGCGATGGCGGGCGCACTTGCTGGAAAATATGCGCATGGTGGACGACGCTATGATGTCAGGGTCGGCCTTCCTTCGACTTCTCGAGTTTCTACTAATGCGATTCGTCAGCTTCAGGTGCGTAATAACCAAGGCGAGCTCATCCCCCTGCATCAGGTCGTTACGATCTCTGAAAAGAAGGGTCTACAAGCAATCTCACGAGAAGACCGACAGCGGGCAATTAATGTCAGGGCCAACGTTTCTCCGCAAAGTTCGCAGGCAGAAGCAATGGATGAAACTCAGAAGATCCTCCAGCAGAATCTTCCTGATGGCTATTCATTTGCGGTCAGCGGTAGCGCGCGTACCTTTCAGGAGTCCTTTAAAAGTCTAATCTTCGCATTCATTCTGGGGATCTTGGTTTCCTACATGGTGTTGGCTTCTCAATTCAATAGCTTCATTCATCCCATCACAATTTTAATTGCCCTCCCGTTTAGCGTGTCGGGTGCGTTCATCGCCCTTTACCTGGGGCACCAAACACTCAATATTTACAGTATGATTGGGTTGATTCTGCTCATGGGGATTGTAAAGAAGAATTCAATCCTCCTTGTGGAGTTTACTAACCACATGCGAGAAAAAGGAATGGGTGCTAAAGAAGCCTTAATCGAGGCTTGTCCGGTCAGGCTAAGGCCGATTCTCATGACATCGATTGCGACCATTGCAGGAGCGATCCCTCCCGCTCTCGCGATTGGCCCAGGTGCCGAAAGTCGCATTCCCATGGCCTTAGCTGTGATTGGCGGAGTGCTTATTTCAACCTTCCTGACTTTATTTGTGGTCCCGAGCGTTTATAGTTTGCTTGATCGATTTAATGGAACATCGGATAATTCAATAACTGGAAAGCGGGCTAATAAAAGCCGACCTGATCGAATAAAAAAGGGCGCTGCTGCTACTTAGCATCAAATCCAGATTTTGCCGTCAAGCTAATTTATAAATATTCAATTAAAACAGTGCTCTTAACTAAATCTGTCAATAATTATTTAATTTATGTTAATATATAGTTAAATTATGATAAATAATGCTGAAAAAGTAGAATCGAACGAACCGCCGCCGATCTCTAAGGCAATCCCAACTAAACTTCGGCCTGTTGAAGATGTTTATGGGAAAGGTTCCCGCCATAGTGGGCTTAAAGGAATTTTTGAAACAATTCTTCGAGAGTTTCGAGTCATTACTCATATGCTTGCAATGATCCCCCTTTATGTAGGAGCATCAGTGTGTTTCGGGATTTCATTGCAACCGTCTATCCACTTTTTTCAATGGATTGAGAGATTTTCTCATGATTTCGGATTTGTAGGGCGTTACCTGTGTTTAGGGATTGGTTTAGCGATTGGATTTTATCTGTATGGCTTCACCATGATGATAGTTGTGCCTTTTGTTAATTTTGTACTTCGCTGCAATCTTAAACCTTGGAGAGGGATTTATTATTCCTTTGAAACGCTTAAATGGTATGTGCACAATGGCCTGACCTATTTGGCTAGATACACTTTTTTAGAATTTTTTACTCCAACGCCATTTAATAATTTTTTTTATCGAATGATGGGAATGAAAATTGGTAAGGACACCTATGTAAACACCACTCACATTTCGGATCCATCTCTAATTGAGCTCGGAGATCGGGTTACAATTGGGGGATCGGCTACTATTATCGCACACGTCGGGGCTAAGGGTTTTTTAATCATCTCGCCTGTAATAATTCATGATGGAGCCGTGATCGGTATTAAAGCTACGATCCTGGCGGGAGTAACAGTTGGAGCTCATGCTAAGGTGCTCCCTAATTCGGTAGTGATGCCGAATACGCAGATTCCTGCTGGAGAAACCTGGGGCGGCGTTCCAGCAAGAAAAATAGAAAAAGACAAATTAGGCTAGAGCAATATAGATACGATGGACGTCGTCGTGGTCATCAATATCATTTAAGAAATCGGTCACTTCTTTCTTTTGTTCCTCATCCAGTGCTACTGGGCTCTTCGCAAGAAAACTCATTTCCGATCGGCTGACACTCCAGCCGTTTTGATTCAAATATTTGCTCACAGGGTCTAAATCTACTAAATCACATAAAAACCTGGCACCTATGCTGCCCGTAGGAATTTCGAATGCTTCCAGCGCTTCCACGTTTTGGGCACCTGCTTCAATAGCTATTGTTTCGATATCAATTTCTTCCGGGGTAAGTGGACGAGTGGCTTCCACTACGCCTTGATGGTTGAACATCCAGCCCACACAGCCCATTGCTCCTAGCATGCCTTTTCTAAAAAGGAGGCGAATATCTGCAGCTGTACGATTCTTATTGTCAGTCAAGCATTCAACAATAACTGGAACCTTATGGGGAGTGAAACCTTCGTAGGTGATCATTTCATATTGAACTGTACCATCAAGAAGCCCTGCGCCTTTCTTAATTGCACGTTCTATGTTGTCACGGGGAACCGATTGCTTTTTAGCCGCTTCTACGGCTGCTCTTAACTTGGCATTATTGTCAGGGTTAGGGTCTCCCCCTTTTGCAGCAACAATAATTTCTTTAACAAGTTTGCTGATTAATGCTCCACGCTTAGACGAGTTTTCGATACGTCCTGCGTGCTTCCATTGTGCGCCCATTTCTAACTCCTTCAAGAACAGTTCCCGCGATCACTGCTAGTTCAAACATTCACTTGTTCACTAACAATTTGAAATACCTATACGAGAGTCTTTACCAATAAATCATGCGAGATTCCAGTCCTGTAGTGTCAAAAGAGTATTTTTATCCTTTCTTTTTCATCTTGTATGGCTCGAAAGTTCAGTCCCAGAGGGAGATTGTCCAAACCATCAATAGAATTTTTCTTGTTGTCGGGGGAAAAGGAAAGAAGCCAAATCGCCTAGGAAGCCAATCGGCGGCTTGTTTTAGCGCGATTTGTACTGACCTAAATAACACTGAGTATCAAAAATTTTTTTGAAAACTGGTTTGCTCGGTTTTAACGACATGAAAAACAAGGGGGTCATGGGGGAAGAGTTGAGTCCGAAGACCGTAAAATTAAAGCGTTTTTCGAAAGATTTGGTTGCATCTTTCTCAGGAGCCAAAAACATCGAGGGATGTGCCTATGCAGAGAAAGAGTATGAAAATCTTTTTGCAGGATGCTATGTAAGGCACTGTAGGCTTGTATCAGGAGGAAAAATACCGTGCGACTTGAAAAAAATAAATTTATTAATTCAAAGCACTGTCAAGAAAGTATTTTTTATGTAGAATGGCCCACATTCATAGCCATAGAGAAGGAGCCTCGTGTTTAAGAAATTTTCATTTTGGATTATTTTTATACTGATTGGATCGATTGGGTCTGTAGTTTTTATTCATTGGAATACAATCCAACGTTTACATAAAAAGACTGCAGAAATACAGCCTCTTTATCAGCGTCAAAAGGCTCTAGATACACTTAGCTTGAGTCTAGAGCGTTATAGGCGGATGAGCTCGAGCTTCAGGAAGTTGACACCTGAAGAAACGGGAGAAATAAAAAATAATCTAAAAATGGCTTTCGCCCAAGGCGTGATGCAATTGGATCAGCTCAGCCCAACTGCGGAAGAATTGACCCATGAGCATCAGCTCAATGATCAACTGGCGGAGCTTTTAAATACAAGTACTCAAATTGAAAGAATGCTTTTTACCAAGGACGCGTATCAGAAGGCGGAGATCGTAGGCCTTCATGAACAGATCCTCAATAATTTAATGGTCTTGGAAAAAAACACCGAAGCCAGAATTTCTTTGCTGGATTTAGGATCGTCAAGAACTGAATCTCAATCCGTATTTCTTTTATTAGGAGTTGGATTGATGATTTTTGTTCTCATGCTTGCTACGCTGTTGAGAAATCATTTAATTTATTTTAAGCCTTTGGACCGACTTTACAAGTACGCACTGATTTTGAAAGAAGCTAAAACGGTTCCCCAGGATCCTCCTCATTTTTCGGGAATGTATGGCGAAATCCAGGGAGTCCTCAACATGCTGGCTTTAGGTGTTGAGACTCATATGAGAAGTCGACATAAGTTTATTTTAGATATTGCATCTGATCTAAAAGCTCCCTTGTCTATGCTTCAAGCCGGAAGGTATTTGATTGGAAAAAATAGTGAAACTCAAAATGAACAGCAGCAGGCTCAAGCTGCAGAGTCAGTAAGACGAGGCTTGGCTATTTTCTCCGGCAGCTTAGATGACTTAAACGATATTGTAGATATTAATCGTCTGGAATCTCGCCTTGAAGAGAAGACTGTCGATCTTTCTGAATTGCTTTCAGATGTTTCCCGAACTCTGATTGGATCAGAGGATGCAAAACGTATCAATATTTCTGTACCTCCGATTCCAGTTTGGGCCCAGATTGATGCGAAACGCATTGAGCGTGTGTTGATTCAGGTTCTCTCTAAAGTGTTGGGAACT
>JBDSKY010000226.1:0-3692 GCA_039916675.1 Bdellovibrionia bacterium | reverse complement strand
CGAATTCGAACTAAAACAAATTCTTGTTTAGTTTCAACCTCTACAGTGACTTTTCCACCCTTCGGAGTATGCCTAAAGGCGTTGGTAATCAGATTTGAAAGTGCCCACGTAAGCTTGGAGGCATCTATATCTATATTAATTTTCTCTTTTTGGCGTATTTCATATGAAAGTTCTATCCCTTTCTTTTTCGCCTCGCCCGCAAAGGAATCGACCGAATGGCGAACCAGTTTTCTAAAATCTATCGTTTGAATTTCCAATTTTTGAGCAATCGTCTCTAAACGAGAAATTGTCAGCAAATTATCCAGTAAACTTCGCAACCGATCTACATTTTCTACACAGGTTTCAATTAAATCACGATGGCCTGGATTCGGAAATTGATCGATTGACTTCTTTAATAGCCGAGTGGCCAATGTAAGGCTAGTTACTGGAGTTTTAATTTCATGTGAGATCGTCGCCAGAAAATGGCCTTTGGCCTCTTGGCCTTCGCGGATCAGCGTCACATCATGTGCGAGGACCAGCGTATCCGCAGAAAAGCGATCTAAGACCTGATCATAAACGACATCTGACGTCTGTTCGACAGACTGAATTAAATCACCTGTCAAAGGAATCGTTTGGATTAAGTAATAGGATTTCCTGTCATCGATAGTAAGCGTGTACTCCACAGGCATGGCTCGCCCTATTGCTTCCTTGACCGCAGTTAGAGCATCGGAGTTTAACCCGCCTGTATTTCTTCTCAACCGCATTCCTCTGAATCCTTGATGAGAGGGCAATCCCAGAATTTTTGCAGCGATAGGATTCAAATAGAGGAGCTCGTCACCACGAAGTAAGATAATCCCATCTAAAATAGCTGCAGAAATGATGTCCGCTCGACGTTTTTCACGTAACAGACCTTTGAGGCTAGAATCACGATCTTCTCTTACGCGACCTAGTAAATTTTCCAAACTTTTAAAGAAGAGCTTAGTTTCAGGTAAAAAATAGCCATAATCTGGAAATTGATGAGGAATTCCTTCCTCTAAATTTACTCGATTCAAATACTGTCTCAATTTTGAAAAAGGATATATTACCCATGAATAGATCCAAATACTTATTAGAGCAATAAAAGATAAAGCACCGATTATCAAAATCGTAGATCGGGTAAGATCTTCGTTTTGATATGAAACAGCGATTACATCTGACTGAATTCGCGCGAATAAAAAACCAATAATGGCGGAAGTGATAAAACCAAGACGAGTAAGGTTTTTTCCTTTTCCCCACCACGAAAGCCAAGAATTGAACTTCTCTTTTATTTGCTTAATCAAATTCGATGTTTTTAATTTGAACACTTTAGATACTCTGCGAGTGCCTATATCATAAAATGGGCTTCCGAGTACGCTCTCGCCCGTATCAGGCGTAAAATGAATTGGCATTCCCACCATCCCCCCCAGGTGTGGACAATTAATAAAAGAGACAACTTACGCAAATAACATACCGACTTCAAACTCTAATAAATTTAAGTAGTTAGCTTAGACACAAGCTCCTCAGATTGAAAATCATTGCTAAATCCGACATGCATTTTGCAAGACTTCTCCAAAATGTTCTTCCGAAAAAATATCTTCCACGGGTCGGCTTTCTTCCATTTCTTGTTGGAGGACAATTGAGTGACTCACTCGAACAGGATGAACTTCATAATAGTGAGGAGTTATCCAAGGCACCACCCAACCTATTGCAGTGGCAAGGATGAAAAGATAATGACCAACATAATGCCAAATGTTGTGACCCCTCATCCAAGTATTATGAAGCAATAACCATACCTAAATATAATGAGCTTATTTATCTACCTCGCAGCCATGCCTGGAGACCTAGTACGTGCGTTTTGCCTCTCTTCAAATGCCTGACAGTGCGCGCAGAGACGAGCCTCTGGTAATACTACAAGTCGTTTGGAGGGGATTTCTTCGGCACACTCTTCACAAATTCCGAAGCTACCAGTCGCCATCTTTGTTAGCGCTCTTTCAATCGCTAGTAGCTCACGACGTTCAGCTTCCTGCAAGGAAGTATCGCGCCCGATTTGTTCCAATGTTTGCGCAATATCTATTACTTCTGCCTGCGCAGTGGCTAGATAACTTTCTTCAGCACTTTCAAGATGACGATCCTGAGTATCTCTACCTATCCTTTTCCACCGTGCCAAAAGAGAGTCTCGTATTTGTTGCAATGTTTTTCCGTCCATAGAACCTCCTACAGAAGTTCTGCACTCTGCGAATCTCATTCCAGAGACAACATTGCATGGAGTCCTAGGGGCGGCGGGGGACAGGATCTTAACTCCAAGAATTCAGTTTTTCGGTGTCTTTGCTAAGTCGCTTTTCTTTCTTTTAGATTTTTTTATTTAGCACATTGGGACGCGTATGCTTGGAGATAACGACTCGTCAGGGGTCTTTTTAATATTTTTGATAAATTTAAACTAATTTCGCAGATGCTCTCTAAATTAATTCCGGTTTTCATTCCCATTCCGTTAAGCATATAGACCAAGTCTTCGGTGGCTAAATTACCCGATGCGCCTGGTGCAAAAGGACAGCCTCCCAGGCCGCCTGCAGAGCTATCTACATTGCGAACACCCAGATCTATGGACCGAAGTACGTTGGCTAGAGCGGTTCCCCGGGTATCATGAAAGTGGACTGCTGTTAGCTTTTCTCCTAGCATTGCTAAAACGGGCTTAACTAGCCGAGTTACATCAGCTGGCGTTCCTACACCTATGGTGTCGCCGATAGAAACTTGATTCACTCCTAAATCCGCAACTTTTTCTATAATACGCAAAGCTTTGTTGGCGCTTACTTTTCCTTCAAATGGACAACCAAACGCCGTTGATACATATCCTCTGACTCGAAGCTTTGGACCTAGAGCTAGTCGTCCTTCTCTTATGACTTCTTGAAATTCTTTTAGAGACTCACGGATCGACATTCCAATATTTTTTTTCGTGAAAGATTCGGTCGCTGCAGTGAAGATCGCAATATTTGTAACGCCTACATGCAGAGCTCTTTCAAGCGCCTTTCGATTAGGAACAAGACACCATGCACGGGCTGGACTTAACCTTAACTCGCGGGCTTTAACTAGAGTATAAACTTGGTCGGTATCTGCCATTTGAGGCACAAGGTCAGGTCGAACAAATGCGCCTAGTTCAATGTCTCGGATACCAGCTCGAATTAAAGAGGACACAAACCATAACTTATCTTTGAGAGAAATAAGCTTCGGCTCATTTTGTATTCCGTCTCTGGGGCCTACTTCAAAGATATGAATGGAGTCAGCTTTCATTTTCTAAAGTCTCCCAATCCAAAAATTTTGTACCCGGAGCAATTTGTTCACCTTCGGAGACTCGCATTCGAATCACTCGCCCCGAAGAGGGGGCACGGATAGCAAATTCCATTTTCATGGCCTCGATCAAGACTAGTACAGCCCCTTCTTTAACCCTTTCGTTTTCCTGGACCATGACTTTACGAACTTTTCCAGGAAACTGGGCTACCAGATCATCCTCGGAGGCCTTCCCTTGCGAGTGTCCCCCTAAGATTTCTTGCAGAAGCTCACCAAACCAAGTGCTTCTCCCAAAATGCGCACTGAGATAATTACGAGTCTCTGCTAGCATCATTTTTTTTCTAAAATGGCTAGTTTTGATACCTTTAATTTCTTGAAAACACTCTGCAACGATCCAACCTCCAGGGCGCTGA
>JBDSKY010000225.1:0-9159 GCA_039916675.1 Bdellovibrionia bacterium | reverse complement strand
TATCTCTGGAGGGGGCTTGACTGTGATTGCAAATGCACCTAATCCTGCGGGATATTCGATACTTCAGAGATGCTTTGGAGAAAAAGGAATAGACCCGGTTAAGTTATTTCTAGCAGGATTAATTCCTACCGTAATTTCAATGATGTGTTTTTGGTTGCTTTGACCGGGCTTTTAAAGCCGATTGATTACATAAAAAGCCAATAACTTCAACTTTCCTCTTGAAATAATAATTCCAGTTCATATAAGGTCACGCGGATTAACAATCTTCAAGGAGGAGTTTGCGTGTTCCATAAAAGGTACGAAATAGCTGCGATTATTGCCATGGGTCTTACTAGTGTTAATTGTTACTCAGGAGTTCCTCAGGCAAAGGCAGCATCAAAAAATAAAACCGGCCAGGCGGGCTCAGTATCAGGGAAGAGTATAGGTCCGACCTGTGGTTCCGAGGATGAGGATAATCTCTGTTTAGCGCTTAAGTATGTCGTTTATAAAGACGGCGACGGTGAGGGAGTGGTGGATTCCGATCAAGTAATAGATAATCTCAAAGAAATAAATAATGTTTGGGGACAGTGTAAAATCGGGTTTCAGATAGATGAATTTGATGCAACTGCTCCGGAGGATGTTGGATTTAGTTTTGATCCTGCAAACGATGACGAATTATTTGGGATTCGAAGCCAATATAACGATGAATCCACACTTTTACTGGTTACGACGGGTGATTGGAATCGGACCGGAACCTTGGGAAATACATTTGCAAATGCCTGGACAAATTTGCCTGCTGACTTTCCATTTGGCGTAGTACTCGAGAAGAGTGTGGGTACGTTTCCTTTAATTATTGCTCATGAGATTGGGCATTACCTAGATCTCTTGCATGTCGATGACGGATCAAATTTGTTGAATCCGATTATCTATCCAGAATCCAATGTTTTGGGTGAGGATCAATGCCAGACTGCTCGGGCGACTGCTCTTTCCTCTTGGAAAAAAATGCTCAGGTAGCCTGGTTTCATTTAGGTACTGGTGTTGCCGGTGCCTCTGACCGGGCCGAAGGTGGCGAGTTCATCGCTCGTCCCCCTTTTTCCACTTTCGTCCCGGTTATTTTGTGTTAGTGAAATTAGATGTTTCAACTTGAGCGACCTGCCAATGAAGTTATCCGATCCTATGAACCTGATAGTCTCTACCGTACTCAGCTAAAAGCAGAGTTGGATCGTCAGGCGGCTTTGAAGGCCGATATTCCAAACGTGATTGGCGGACGGCCGAGCAGGGATGGAGAGCGGCGGGTTTTGACGATGCCTCATAATCGTCACCAGTCGTTAGGTTATTTCCATATGGCGGGTCCGGCTCAGATGCATGATGCGGTTGCTGCTGCGCTTAAGGCTAAGCCGGCTTGGGAGGCGATGGCTTGGAAAGACCGTGCTGCGATTTTTCTTAAGGCGGCGGATCTTATTGCGGGACCTTACCGAAATCTTCTGAATGCTGCGACTATGTTAGGACAGTCGAAGAATGCGTTTCAGGCTGAAATTGATTCCGCTTGTGAGCTCATTGATTTTCTGCGGTTCAATTCCTATTTTTATCAGGAGATTCAGAAAGTTCAGCCTGCTTCGGCTCCTGGAATTTCAAATATGCTTGAATATAGACCGCTTGAAGGGTTTGTTCTTGCGATTACTCCGTTCAATTTTACTGCAATTGCAGCTAATCTTCCAGCAGCACCTGCCCTGTTAGGCAATACGGTGGTGTGGAAACCTTCTGATACTCAAATGCTTTCGGCCCATTATGCGATGGAGATCTTTCGTGAAGCAGGATTGCCCGAGGGGGTGATCAATTTGGTCGCCGCTGACGGTCCGTTGCTCGGTAGAACTCTGCTTCCACATAGGGATCTAGCTGGAGTTCATTTTACCGGTTCGACCCATACCTTTCAGTCTATCTGGCGTAACGTCGGTGAACACATTACGAACTATCGTACTTATCCTCGACTCGTAGGTGAGACGGGGGGCAAAGATTTTGTATTTGCACATCCTTCTGCGGATATTGACGCTTTATCAACTGCTTTGGTGAGAGGGGCGTTCGAGTATCAGGGGCAGAAGTGTTCAGCCGCATCCAGGGCGTACATTCCTAAATCGATATGGCATACGGTCGGAGAAACCGTAATGGCACAGCTCTCCTCGGTTACCGTCGGGGACGTGAGAGATTTTACTAATTTTGTAAACGCAGTGATTGATGAGCGGGCTTTTGATCGAATCAACGGTTATTTACAGCACGCGAAGGATTCTCCAGATGCGAAGATCATCTATGGAGGTAAGGCCACTAAGGAAGTAGGTTACTTCATTGAGCCCACAGTGATCCAAGCATTGAAGCCGAACTATAAAAGTATGGTAGAGGAAATTTTTGGTCCCGTTCTTACCGTGTACGTGTATGACGATTCCAAATTAGATGAGACGCTGGAGATCTGCGATACTTCGACGCCTTATTCTCTCACCGGCGCCATTTTTGCGCAGGATCGTTATGCTATTCAGCATATGTCGGAAAAGCTGAAACACGCTGCGGGTAATTTCTACATCAATGATAAGCCGACTGGTGCAGTAGTGGGCCAGCAGCCTTTCGGAGGTAGCCGGGCGTCTGGAACTAATGACAAAGCAGGAAGTCCCTTTAATCTAAATCGATGGTTATCGCCTCGCACCGTAAAAGAAACTTATGTTCCCGCAAAGGATTATCAATATCCTTTTATGCGTGGACGGTAGTTTCCAGCGCTATCCTCTGAGTTGGGCAAGCCCGCGGCTCGCAAGTGTCCAAGCCGTAAGCTTGTATAATAATCTTGCCCCGACGTTGGCGTCCCATTCATCATTTTCATCAGTTGTGTTGGGCGAAACTTCGTTGAGATCAAAGCCAATGATCTTTCGACCTGATTTTACTAGCACGGATAAGAGGTAGTTAGCTTCAGCTAAGTCGAGTCCTCCAGGAACTGGTGTTCCTGTGTTTGGACAGAACCGAGGATCAAGCCCATCTATGTCAAAAGATATCCAGACTTGTTCGGGCAGCGTGGAAACAATCTCTTCCGCTATTTGATTCCAGTTTTCACCTAAGAATTTACGTCTTAAGAGGTCGCGGTCAAAAAATGTTTTTACTCGTTTTGACTGACTGTGGGTGTACTGAATTTCTTCTTCGCAAATATCTCGGATGCCTACCTGTGTGAGGTTTCCGACTTGAGGGATGTGCTCCAAGACATTATGCATAATGGACGCATGGGACCACTCAAAGCCTTCGTAAGCTTTTCTTGTGTCGGAATGCGCATCAAAGTGAAGGATTCCAAAAGAAGGATGTTTCTCAGCAATCGCCTTGAGTGCGCCGAAAGGAACTGAATGATCGCCGCCCACGACAGCCACGATCTTTCCGTCATTCAGAAGACGTTTTGTCTCTTTGTAAACATATTGGTTAAGTTGCTCCCCTCGTTTGTTCACAATGTCTAAATCGGAACGGAGGGCACTAGTGGTTATTTCGCCACCGACGGCAATGATTTGCCCAGCAAGAATCTTTGAAGTTTTATTCCAAGTAATGATTTCGCTAGATTCGGGAAGCATGTAGAGACCCGCTTCATAGGGTCGTAATACATCTAGATCATAAAGGTCCACTTGGCGACTTGCAGCGAGGATCGCAGCAGGGCCTCCGGAAGTTCCTCCTCCATAAGAGGTCGTTACTTCCCAGGGAACTGGTAGGTATACTAATGCGGCTCGGGCTTCATCGAAAGGAAGGCCGAAGATTCCAGAATCGGAAGGGGCGGCAGCATTGGGGTTGAACGAAGTCATAGTGGCCTCAATATAAAATGAACCCGTAAACTAACTGCCTGATCACCGGAGGCTAAACTTAGTAGGAAGTTCCAGGAGTAGATGATTGTCCCGCTTTATGTCTATGTAGAATAAGACCGTGCGTTAAATCGTAGGGTGACACACCTACCGTAACTCGATCTCCGAGAATCACGCGAATATGAAATTTTCGCATTCTTCCGGAAAGTTTTGCTGAAATCTTTTGACCATTGGGCAATTGGACAGTGAAGTTTCCCCCTGCCAATACATCCATTATTAATCCATCTACCTGCGCTAAATCTTCTCTAGACAATTTATTACCACCGTTGATTTGGTTCGTTACTATTCCTGTCGCGGCGATCATCGCCTGTCAAACACACGTAACATGCATTTCTAACACCAATATGGGTAAAAGACTACCTTCAATTGCCTTGGACATCCTTGGTGGTATAGCCCCAGGTGCGGAGAATCTGGATTTCTTCGTCTTCACTCATGGCTTTTTTAAATTTAGTGCCAGGACGGCCTTTGACTCTCTTCTCGCACTCGGGCCAGGTGGAGTGCCGCATTAGGACTCCACCCACTAAGCTCAAATAAGAGTAGGCCTTTGCTTTCGGGGTCTTATCTAGGGGCTTACGGTCTGGCAATGACGTGTTCTCAGGTATATCGTGGATCGCGATATCGTACTTTAGGAGAGGGCCTCGGTAAAGCTGTGGACGTCTGCCTTTTGAGAACGCCACGGCGATTTCATCGACACGCTCATTTCCAGGAATTCCAGCATGGCCCTTAACAAATTTCCATTGAATTTCATGCCCCCGCGTAGCGGCCAGGAGTTGTTTCCAAAGGTCCGCATTGGCGACGTCTTTCCCTTCGGCGGAGACCCAGTTTCGCTTCATCCAAGCCCAAATCCATTGGGTGATACCTCGGATTACGTAGCTTGAATCCGTAAAGACATCAATGCGTTGCGGTTTCAGATCCCGAAGTGGCTGGATGACCGCCATTAGTTCCATGCGGTTATTGGTGGTGTGAGGATCTCGCCCGCCCATTTCAATCACAGTTCCATCTCCCAATACGACAATGGACCCCCAGCCGCCCGGGCCAGGATTTCCGGAGCTAGCGCCGTCGGCAAAAATTATAGTCGCAAGTGGATGGGTCGGAGGTGAAATGGTGGTCATAAGTGCGGTTATCAAATCCTGATTGCCACTGTCAACGAACCTGAGCGGATCTTAGTTCACGAAACAAAACCGTTCAAACCGCTCTTTGTGACAAAACGGTGACACAAACTTTTGAGTCTTCTCCTATAGTCAAAGAATGCAAATGGACGCTCTTCAAGTATTTCATGTACCTAAGACTGCGAAGTCAGGCAGGGTATCTGAAAGTCATCTGGCATTTCGTCAGGACAGTTCTGGATTTTATCCAGGATTTTACATGGACACGTGCCAGAGGTGGGTTTGGATGTGTGCGGATTCCCCTGCCTCCCCGGGTACCCAAGCTCCTTTAGCACAAGATTCACCGGTCGAAGTATTTCGTGGCTACGAGGCCTATCTGTTTTTATTGAGATTTGCAGCAGGTTTGGAAAGTGAAGTCCAAGGCGAAACCGATATTTTCGGACAAATTAAGGAAGCCTGGCGCAATGAGAAGAGCCAGAACCGCTCACTCACCCGAGATCTTGAGCCTTGGATGCAGAGACTTTTTGAAGACACCAAAGATATTCGCTCCCGGTTTTTGCAGAATGTCGGAGGTTCTTCTTATGGAACTCTGACACGGAAAATCATTAAAAACAGTTCAAAAACTGATTCGGACGGCCCTGTGTTAATTGTAGGAGCCGGAAAGATTGCTCGGTCCATTGCTCCTTTATTGCTGGATCATGATCTTTGGTTATGGAATCGAAACGCTGAAAAATTATCTCCATTGTACTCGGAGCTGTCCCGCAAGTCCAAGTCAAGCGTTCAACAATTTTCATGTAATGATGAACAACGTGTGTGGAAAGAAGCCAAGCACATAGTTGTCTGTATCCCTTTGAATCCTAGCCAAGATGAAAAGCGAATCGCCTGGTTTCGAGAAGGTGGCAATTTAGCAGGGCGCTCTATAATTCATTTGGGCGGTCGGAAGCCCGATTGTGGGGCTTGGAATTCTCTTCCCTTGTTTCATTCACTGGACGAATTATTTGAACTCGAAAAGTCTGCCGGGAATGTGCGTTCGATTCAAATATCTAAAGCAGTTAAAGCTTGCGAAGAAAGAGCTAAGTTACGTTCTCTCGGACTTTCGCTTTCGATTACCCATGGTTGGGAAGATTTAGCTTCATTTGCATAGTCGGTTATTTCACTTTTGATGAATTCGTTTATTAGTTGCTGCTTTAACAGGTTTGCCCGATTCCTGTTTTTAACTCCAACAGTTCCAAAGGCAGTTAACTAGGGATTTTGCAGGTATTATGTTAGAGAGATTTCTATGAAAACGAAATTGACACTAGGGACTCGAAAGTCCTTATTGGCTTGGGCGCAGAGCCAGTGGGTAGCCAACCAGGTAGAGAAACTAAATCCCGGCGTTCAAGTAGAATTGTTTGGAATTGAAACCCGCGGAGATAAAATAGTGGACGTTTCCCTTCAAAAAGTAGAGGGAAAAGAGTTTTTTGTCGCAGAAATCGATGAAGCTCTTCTGTCTAAAAAAGTCGACTTCACAGTTCACTCGTTAAAAGACTTGAGCCTGGACCGTCCACAGTCCTTTGCTGCAGCGGCAACACCTAAGCGAGAGAATCCTCGGGATGTCGTACTTTTCGGGCCTCAAGCACTGAGCCGGTTAAAGGCAGGTAAAACTCTTAAGATAGGTACTTCCTCTCCCCGGCGAATTGAAAATATTCCTGGTTTTTTACAGCGAGCACTTCCTCGAGTCAGCTCCCAATCTTCGAAATACCCTGATTTAGATTTTGTTGAAATTCGCGGCAACGTAAATACTCGTTTAAGTAGAGTTCAAGAAGGCCTCGAATCACCCAAATATTTGGATGGGGTAGTATTAGCTTTTGCTGGAATTATTCGCCTGTGGGCTAATCCAGCGGGTCAGGTTGAACTGAAGCGACTCCTTGCGGGAGTGAGATGGATGGTACTTCCACTTAAAGAATGCCCCGCAGCTCCAGGGCAGGGGGCTCTTGCGATCGAATGCCGCGCTGATGACGAACCTGTTAAGAAAATTTTGAGAACCCTCCATCATGAGCAAACGGCCAGGTCCGTAGCGGCTGAAAGGCAGCTTTTGGCTGATTGGGGAGGAGGATGTCATCAGAAATTTGGAGCTACTTCGTTTTCCCCAAAGCAAATCGGAGAAAATAGGGGTGAATATGAATTAGGCCCACTGCTTTATATTCGTGGCGAGAAGCCGGATGGTACCAAGGTCAGCGAATTACGTTGGAATTCTCCGCAATTAAAATCTCAGGGCCCTAGTACTGTTCGGGCCTGGGATGGCAGCCAATGGCGAGAAAAAGCCCAAAATGACTCATCCGCAGATTCTAGCCTTTCGATTGAAACTCAAATTCCAGTTAGACTCGATAAAAAATCGCCAATCTTCGTTGCTCACTCTAGAGCATTGATCTCAATACCAAATGTTGATTTTCAAGATAAACTTGAGAACGCAAGAATATGGACTTCAGGCACGGCAAGTTGGTTTCGATTGGCAGAGAGAGGCTATTGGGTCGAAGGGTGTGCCGAGGGATTAGGCTTTGACGAATTATCCAATACGCTAAAAGAACCTGTACTCCGTCTAAACGAGCTTAAGCAATGGACAGTCCTAACCCATTCCAAGGCGCTAGCTGAGTGGTCGGGTCGTGGTTTTCCCGCCTTGTCCACTTACACAATCAACTCAGATTATGGAAATGACGCGAAATCGGCCCTGAAAGCGGCTTCCCATGTATTTTTGAGCAGCGGATCTCAGTACGATGAGTTAAAAGACTACTTGCCCGCAGGCATAGTAATAGCCTGTGGACCAGGCAACACGGCAACTAAGCTTCGAGGGGCCGGGTTAAATCCGTTTGTATTTCCTGGAGTAGAGGAGTGGAAAAAGTGGTTAAAGATTTAGAAAATAAACTGCTCAGTTTAAGGCGTCTGAGAAGCACACCGCTGATACGTGAGCTGGTTCAAGAAGTTCGAGTTTCCCCTGAACAAATGATTCAACCTCTTTTTGTCGTTGAAGGTTTAGCGGGTCGAGAAGCAGTTCCAGGCCTGACGGGAACCTACCGAGAAACCCCTGAGTCTCTTTTAAAGACCATTGAGTCTGACATGGAGGCAGGTGTAAGGAAGTTTTTACTTTTCGGAGTTCCTGAAAGCAAGGGACTGAGCGGATTTGATTCCTCGTTCACCGCGCGGCAGATTCAGGCTATTCGAAAAAGATTTGGCAAAGATTTATTTTTAAGTGTGGATGTTTGCCTGTGTTCAGCAACTACGCATGGGCAATGTGGCGTTTTGACCAGCGAAGGCGATCATGTCGATAACGCGGCCACTGTTGGAGAGCTTTCTCAAGTAGCTTTGACCTTTGCTCAGGCCGGTGCTGATTGCGTAGCCCCTAGCGATATGATGGATGGTAGAGTAAGATCGATACGCAGAGCTTTGGATGAGAATCAGTTAGATCAGACGCTCATCATGAGTTACTCGGCTAAGTTTCATTCCAGATTTTATGGACCCTTTAGGTTGGCCGCCGATTCTGCCCCTAAAGGAGCTGGTGCCCTGACCTCATTGAAGGATCGTGCCACTTACCAAATCGACCCGGCTTCACCGAAGGATGCTTATCAAAGCTCCTTGCGTGACGCTGAAGAGGGTGCGGATATTTTAATGGTTAAGCCTGGCTTACCGTATCTAGATATATTGTCTCAACTCTCTAAACAGATTCCTAAGCCTTGGGCCGTTTATCAAGTCAGTGGGGAATATGCTTCGATTGAGCTTATGGCGCAAAATGGTTTGATCAACGGACCCTTGGCTCATGTTGAAGTATGGACGGCCTTTGCTCGCGCGGGCGCTTCCATTATTTTAACGTATGGTGCCAGGTATGCGCGTGAATACCTCTCCAAAACTTAGATTAATACAAGAAGGATAAAATTATGAAAAAGCCAAACTCTCGAATTTCTGAAATGCTTTTTGAAAAATCTAAAGTGATTGTTCCAGGGGGCGTCCACTCGCCTGTTCGTGCTTTTCGAGGCGTGGGAGGAACTCCGAGGTTCATGCGATCTGCATCGGGTGTTGAGCTGGAAGATGTAGATGGGAATCGATACATAGATTTTTGTATGTCCTGGGGACCCTTGATTTTTGGGCATCAGGATCCGGAGATTTTAGACGCGGTACGAGAATCCTTGAGCAGGGGCTGGTCCTACGGCACCGCGGAGCCCTATTCCCTT
>JBDSKY010000224.1:0-3914 GCA_039916675.1 Bdellovibrionia bacterium | reverse complement strand
CTCCTGGCCGTATAAGCTCCGAACTTCACATGCACATGAGGAAGGCGGTAAACGACTCTGGGGAATCTCAACTTTAAATTTCAGTGGAAACCATGGAAAAATTGAAAAACTCCATGCTGTTCGAGTTGAATACAAAGGGGGATTGTTCAATGCCATTCCAGCAAGCCAAATGGAAATGGAAGTAGACCTCGTCCTTCTCGCAATGGGGTTTACGGGAACGGGGAGCTCTCCCCTTCTTCAAGGCTTTGGACTAGAAACGGACTCAAAAGGCAATATTCCTGTTAATCGTGATTTTAGCACTAAAGAAGAAGGAATTTTTGCAGCAGGCGATGCAAAACGAGGCGCCTCACTGATTGTTTGGGCAATTGCAGAAGGTAGAAAAATGGCTACATCCGTCGACCATTACTTAAAAGAAAAGGTAAAATAGTTTGAAAACCACATCAACTGTTATCTGGTTCAGTGCTTTTTTAGGTTTTAGTGCAATCGCGTTTCTAATTCCAGAGGCCGCTCCTCTTATCAAAGGAGGCCCCTTAAGCGGTGCGGATACGGCTTGGATGCTTACTGCTAGCGGACTTGTAATGTTGATGACGCCAGGTTTATCTTTCTTCTACGGCGGCATGGTTAGCAAAAAAAATGTGATCTCCACCATGTTACAAAGTCTAATCTGCCTCGGTGTAGTCAGTCTCATCTGGGTGATAGTAGGTTTCAGCCTTACATTCGGCGAAAGCTTTCACGGACTCATTGGAAATCCCTTGACCTTCTTTATGCTGAGAGGTGTCGGGGGAGCCACCCATCCCACCCTAGCCCCAACTATTCCTTTGATACTTTTTGCGTTTTTCCAACTTAAATTTGCTGTTATTACCCCGGCACTTATTACTGGATCTTTCGCTGAACGAGTGCGTTTCTCGAGTTATTTAATATTTATTTCTCTGTTCAGCCTTTTTATATATGCACCTTTGGCACATTGGACCTGGCATCCGGAAGGCTTTCTCAGACAGTGGGGCGTGATCGACTTCGCAGGGGGCACGGTCGTCCATATGTCAGCTGGTTTTGCTGCCTTGGCTGGCGCGCTATTTTTAGGTAGAAGAAAAATCCATATCGAAAGAATTTCACATTCGCCTGCAAATATTCCTTATGTCGTGTTAGGCACCGGAATGCTTTGGTTCGGCTGGTTTGGATTCAATGCTGGCTCCACCTTAGCAGCCAACGATGTAGCAGCCATGGCCTTTGCTACCACAAACACTGCCTCCGCCGCTGCTATGCTTAGCTGGATCTTCTTTGATCAGCTACAGGGTCGCAAGCCTTCTGCATTGGGAGCCTGCATTGGGTCGGTCGTAGGACTCGTGGCCATCACCCCGGCTGCCGGCTATGTCAGCGTCGGAAGTAGCATTTTTATTGGCGTCCTCGCCTCTATGATCAGCAATCTGGCCGTCCATTGGAAATCTAAATCGACACTGGATGACACTCTTGATGTTTTCTCCTGTCATGGAGTGGGAGGAATGGTCGGTATGTTAGCGACTGGAATTTTCACTAAGGATCAAGGCCTTCTTTATGGTCATTCCAAAACATTCCTGGTCCACCTTGCAGGTTTAGGAATTGTAGCCACCTATAGTTTTGTAGCGTCACTGATCTTGTATAAAATTACAGACATGCTTCTTCCGTTGAGAGTCACTGCGGATCAAGAACTTCTTGGGTTAGACCTTAGCCAACATGACGAAACGCTTTTTCAGAATCGAGATCCTAGAAGTCATGAGAAATTTATCTATGGCAGCTATGCTGAAAAAACATTCTGAAACTCTGTGCTTCTGATTTCCACGCAGGGTACGGAAACTGTTTATTTAAACAAATAATTTTTCGAGCAGCCCGGATAGAGAAAGAATACGCACCCCGCTCCGTAATTTTCTAGGTAAACCTTCCGGAACTACTACGACCAATTCATCGACTGCAGGGAAGTATTTACGAAATGCTTCGAGTGATTTGGAATCTTCGGGAGCTACCTGTCCATATTTGGCTTCAATCGCCCAAAGCTTGCCTTTCGTTCGAAGTAAAAAGTCCACTTCTAAGCCATTCCTAGTTCTAAAGTAGAAAAGCTCGATAGGAGTATGAGAGGCAGACGCAGTGTTTTGGATCTGAGCTATAACAGCGTGCTCAAACAATAAACCGGTTCTATCTTTGCTTAAACTGAACCCTCCCAATAAACCGTTCAAGACCCCTGGATCAAAAAAGTAATACCGAGGATGTGAAACAGTGTCTGCTTCGCTAGCTTCCTGGAATGACTCACAGCGAATAATGAGTAGCGTCTCTTCAAGTATTTCTAGAAAACGGAATGCACCGGTCCGAGAGACTTTCGCCTTGGAAGAGACCTTCGAAAGGTCTAAGATTTTACCAGAATATTCTGAAAAACTAGCCAAAAATCTCGAAAATCCCTGGATATTGCGAACTAGAAGCTCCGCCTGAATTTCTTCTTTCAAGTAAACTCCGGCATAAGTCGAGAGGATGTCGGCAGCTTGGGAAGTATTTTTTTCTAAAAAAACTTCCGGTAAAAAGCCATAAATCAAGGATCTCTTCAGATTCAAATTACCTTCCAGTTCCAGACCGCTGAGTCCCCCCATAGTGTAGGAGACCAGCCTGCCGGGCAATAAATTGGCTTGTCCTCTTTTTAGCTTCCGCGCACTGGATCCTGAGATCAAAAACTTAATTTTTGATTCATCAATCACGGCCTGGATAGTATTTAAGATAGATGGAATTCTTTGAACTTCGTCTACCATCACCAATTGGGCATTCGCACCTCGAATCAATTCCTCCAGTAACTCCGGATGGACGGTATGATCTAGAAACTCTCTTTCTCGGGCCAAATTGATGACAAGATCAGGTTTTAACGCCTTTAAAAGAGTAGATTTCCCGACTTGTCTGGGCCCTAAAAGCAACACACTTTTTTTTTGATTCTTCAATAAGGCGTGGAGCTTTCTTGTTACCATGCGGTAATTATAGCAGTAAATTTAACCGCGTACAATTAGATTTAAGGACGAGACAATCAGTTGAATTTATTGGTTAAAGCTCACTCAAAGCGATGCGTCCCCAGGGGTTACGCATATGACTGGGGAGCGGCTCCAGTAAACAATACTTTCAAGAGGTAGTTGTTGTCCATCGCTGCCAGTTTCTGTTTTCTTCTGATGCCTTTTTTAGATGGCTCTTTTTTTAATAAATTCAATACTATTTGACGAATAAGAGCAAAATTTTTGGCGGATTATTCGGCCCACTTCTTATCAAAGTCTTCATTCATCGCTACGTCTAAACTCCAGTGCAGCTTGTTCTCAACTTCCCAATGACTTCGTACCTTTGTATTAAATATTCTTGCTGATTTTTTGGAGTCTGAAATATAATAGCGAACCTCGGATGTGACTTCCCCTGTCGATCTGATCGTGTAGGAGGGAGAGTAGGACCTATTCGGTTTTCATCTTTTCAATGTGTTCTTTTAGCTTTATCTTCTTCCAGAACGGGTTAGAATCACCATTCATTTTTGAATATAAGGTAACTAAGCACTCTTTTTGTGATTTCGTGACGACAATACTATCGTCAACAATAGAGCCGATCAATTCCTGAAAGGCAATGCCCAGCTCTCTATTATCTAGAAGCATAATAATATTTTGATAGTCACTCTCTTTCAATTGTGACCTTATTTCGTTAACCAGTTGTCGGAATTCATTCGAGTTTGTCTGATATGCCATATTATCCTCCGTTGTTACTTGAGTTTGTCGGAAAGCCCGTATTGATTCTAGTCCCGTTATCATAAGCAGTGACTTCGATACCGTCACGCGTCCCTCTGGATCGAGTCGTTCCCCACTTACCTTCAGTGCGGGTAGACGCTGGGTCAGTAGCGATGTCCGAAATTACTTCTAGGATTTTATCATCTG
>JBDSKY010000223.1:0-3179 GCA_039916675.1 Bdellovibrionia bacterium | reverse complement strand
CGATGAAAATCTCCCAGCCCGATGCCCTATCTCAGAATGCCATCCTGAAACCACTTCAGGCCTGGTCAAGGTGGATGAGAGAACTGTCCTTTCTTCAAAAAATGATCCCTGCAGCTGCTATTGGGCTCTATTGGCTTACACTTCTCTTGCTCAACGGCCTTCGAGGGGACCATTTCTTCTGGGGTGGGATGATTCTCTTTTTAAGTTATGTCGGCCCAATGGGAAGAACTCTTCTTAGGTTTGCCCTGCCCTTTTTTCTCACTCTTATTATTTACGATAGCCAAAGGTTTTACTCGGACGCAATCCGAGGCCGCATTCATATATCTGAACCTTATAATTTTGATCTCCGGTTTTTTGGAATTTCAACTGCTCAAGGTGTCTTAACTCCCAATGAATGGTGCCAGCTTCACACTCATCCAGTTTTAGATCTCATTGCCGGTTTCGCATATCTCGTCTTTTTTTCTGTGTTTATTCTAATCTCTGCTTATTTTGTTTTTTACCTTAGCAGCCGAGGAACTGAAAAAATGACTCCTCAGGTGCTGACGCAAAAAGCTGCACGAATGCCCTGGGCCTTCTTTTGGCTGAATATGTTAGGATACACCACCTACTATTGGTACGCCGCTGCACCTCCTTGGTATGTTGCCAGTTATGGATTAGGTCCAGCGAACCTTGCCGTGCAAGCAAGTTCGGCCGGTTGCGCCCGTTTCGATCAACTTTTAGGAACACACTTTTTTTCAGAAATGTATGGCAGGGCTGCAGATGTATTTGGAGCAATTCCATCCTTACATATTGCTTACCCTTTACTAGGAGCCTTTTTTGCCTTTCGGTTTGGAAGCTTGCGGATTTTTTGCTTCTGTTTCTACCTGCTAATGTGTTTTTCGGCCGTTTATCTCAACCATCACTACATTTTGGATATTCTCTGGGGATCTACTTACGCACTATTAGTAGGCTGGATTGTCTACAGTTTTCCTATCCGTAGAAGTTTATGAAAGCCTAGTTTCAGGAAGATTTTTACAGCCTTTGTGCTTGTTTTATTTCCCCTGTATGCCAGAATTTTATAATGAATAACTTAACTAAATTTAATCTACTAGGTCTATTCTTCCTCTCCATCCTTACAGCAGGATTCGCTTCAAAATCGTATGCTGAAGATACGGCTAATAAAGCAGAGGATAAGGTAACAAAGTACAATATCAGCGCCAATCCGATAGGCATCTTTGCCGGTGTCGCAAATTTCGATATTGAGTGGAACTTATCGGAAAACATTTCGTGGGGGCCAACGGTTTCCTATTCTGATGTCTCCTCAAACGGAATTCGAGGAACTGCACTTTGTTACGGGGCGGTCCTAACTCTCACACCGACCCACAAAATATTTGCTACCGGTGCATTTCTAAGACCCTTTGTTGAATATGCCGTAGCTACCGCAAATGCACAGACCGCAACGGGCTTGGCTCTAGGTACCAATGTGGGTTACTGGTGGTTTTGGAAAAATGGATTTAATGTAGGTCTCGGATTCGGCTATCAGTATCTTACAATGAACTTAGCCTCTCTGGGATTGAGTGCCGCTGGCGGCAGAGGCACCGGTCTAATTCAAGTTGGGTATAGCTTCTAAATATTTCTAATAAGCGCTCGCCCAGCTTCAGCACCTAGTCGTTTTGCCAGTAACCCGTCTCTTTCATCTCGTCAAAAACTTCCGCGATGATACTAACTGACTCATCAATGGTACTGATATCAACGGTCATAGAAGGCTGAATTCTAAATTTGGCTTCATAAGACATAGTGAGTAATCCGCGCTTCAAACACTCATGAAAAACTCGGTGAGTCACGCTTTTCGGCAAGGGCTCCTTCGTTACTTTGTCTTTAACTAATTCGATCGCTAGAAACAGACCTTCTCCACGCACATCGCCCACGAACGGATACCGATCCAACATTGGCAAGAGCTGTTTTAGGAAATAGGCGCCCATTCGCTGCGAATTTCCGACTAAATCTTCTTCATCTATAATTCGAAGCGCTGCAGAAGCTGCGGCTGAAACAAATGGATTTCCTCCATAACTAGAAGAAGATCCGGAAGGATTTGACCAAGGCTTTGCTTGGGAGACATCATCTCGTGCAATCACTCCGCTTATCGGAACACCGCCGCCAAATTGCTTACCAATAGTCACTATGTCTGGCTTGATTCCACTGTGCTGAGAACCCCAATACTTACCGGTCCGACCAAACCCCGTAATCATTTCATCTGCAATCAATAAGGCACCTGTCTCTTGAGCAAGGGACTGTATTGCGGGAAGAAATTCTTTCGGCGGAATGATGTTTCCGAACGACCCTTGCATAGGCTCGATAATAAAAGCGGCTACGTCCCCTGTAGAATTCATTTTCACTTGTTTACGAACCATCTCCACACAAGCCATTCCACAGGATGGGTACTTCAATTTAAGAGGGCATCGATAACAATAAGCATAAGGAGCAATCTGCGATCCAGGGACCATTGGACCTAGTTTCTCTTTAAAATCCGACCCCATAAGAGAGAGAACACCCATGGTTTTTCCATGGAACCCGCCCCAAAAACTTACAAACTCATACTTTCCCGTGAAAGATTTAGCCAATCGAAGCGCAGACTCTACCGCTTCTGCTCCGCTAGAGTAAAGTTGGGTTCGATGAACATCAGGAGCTGGGCGATGCTCAGCAATCTGTTCAAGGAGTTCTGCTCTAGGCTCGGAAGTAAAACTTCCCACCGAAATTTTTTCAATCTGATTGTGGAGGGCTTGGACGTACTTAGGATGGTTATATCCCAGCCCGTTGACTCCAATTCCTCCAATAATATCAATGTATTTATTACCATCTACATCGGTAACTGTGCTGCCCTGGCCTTTTTCCACCACAATTCCGGCCATCAGTGCGAAGCGCTGTAGTCCCGGAGCCAAGTGCTTTTCTTCCCGATTCCTGAGAGCCCGACTTCGAGGCCCAGGAATTTCCGTGATTACATTAACTTTTTTATCTTCGTAATTATCGATGTGATTATTGATTTTCATACTGATTTGGAAAAACCACTACTAAATATAGCCCTAAAAAGCAAGTCTTACACCCTTTTCAGAGGCTCTGGGAGCTAGTTCCCGAAGATCACGCTCTGCCAATTTTAGCTGAGACCTAAGTTCCTCATCCACCATGGATTCGCCCTGTGTGAC
>JBDSKY010000222.1:0-11774 GCA_039916675.1 Bdellovibrionia bacterium | reverse complement strand
CCCTGGATCAATTACTAAGTTGCCGCGAACCGTAGTGGCAGACATTCCTAAATAGTCGCCATACTGTTTGTCGGTGGCTGTCGCTATTACAGAGTTATTATTTACCAGTCTCAAGGGCTTCTGAGCTATCCCTTGTTCAGAAACAGAAATGCTGCTTGCTCCATAGTCTAAAGTGGGATCAAGGGTAATCGACAATAAGTCTCCAGTAGCGTTTGGAATTAGTTCTGCTCCGGTTTTTATGAAAGGCAAACCGTTGTAGGCGTGTGAGGCGGACAATTGCGATAGATGGCCGTTAAGAAGTGTAGAAAGCACTTCGGCATCAATAATTACGGAATAGTTCCCTGTTTCGGGCTTTATAGTATCAATAGATTTTAAAGCTCGGTCCGATGTATCTTCAAAAAGCTTATTAACTGGAATATCGTTCAGGTGGCCTGCCCACTGAGTGCTGAGATATTCATCCGACCTTGAGACGCCATTTTCGTCAAGTTTTGTGAATGAAAAGGCAGCTTCAATATAGATTCGGCTCTGCGAATAACGATGAACAAAACCATTGCTGAGATGAAGCTCATGATTGTGAACTGAAAGAAAAACTTCTGATGAATTGAAGGCAGTATCTCTGGGCTTTTTCACTGCCACTTCCATCTGAGAAGTAATGGAGTTGATTGCTGATTCGAGGTCTTCTGCCATAAGTGGATCAGTCGTTTTAGGTTCGAAGAGATTTGTAGGAATTTCGGTAGGTAAGTCCCATGTCTGATGATCAGTCTCTTTGGCCATTTCAATCGCTTGCCTGATTTGCTCTTTAAGAGGGACGGATGTGAAGAACTTCTTGGTAATTTCACCTTGTCTGCCCGGCGTAGGACTGTTAACGAAAAGGCGAACTAAGATATTTTGAGTATTCACGTTGCGGTCTTGGTCCGTAATGAACTGATGATCTTCCTGCATGAAATATCGTTCACGCCGATGAATATGTTCTTCGTGCACGATCCATGCTTTGATATCTTTTTGGTCCAGAAGCTGAGTTTTAAGCTGATCAAAAGTCCAGTTGGCGTTCATGATTTTATCCTAAAATGACTCGATCCAATAAAACATATGGACCCCCACAGCCGGCAAATACAAATTCTTTATGGTATTTTCCGCAACCCCCTACATCGTTAAAAGGGTACTTTGCATAATCGGGGCCAGGCGTGTCGAAGTCAACCTTTGATTTGTCTACGATTGAATTCAGTATGTCCGGAGTGTATCCAGTCATCTGAATATCACCACCTGCAGGACCCTTGAAGACCCGACCTGTGAGTTTTCCTCCCTCGACCTCGTAAACAAAAGATATTCCAACCTGAATTCCCATGCCTTTAGGATCTTCCATTCCCCCGGCCGGGTGGAGAGCTAAAAATCCGCTCCCCAGACCTGTCATTAATTCTGCGAGCATCTTATTTCCTGCACTGAAATAGGTATTGGTTTGGCGAGTATAAACTCCATTAGCCCAGCTCTCCCTCTTGCCGTTTGCCGTGCGGGGAATCTTAAGGCGAATTGCAGAGGTAAGATTTGTCATGGGTGGCAAAAGTTTTCCTTGATCTAAAAGGACCTGCTCTCGAGAGAGCCAACCTTCTTCATCAAAAAAGTAACTTCCCCATGCGCCAAAAGATTTTCCAGCATTTTCAAAGATGGCCGGATTATTAAGAATTGTAGCATGCTGATTACCCACGATTTGTCCGCTCTTGTGGAGCTCCCAGGCTTTGCTCCTGCCTCTGGCGCATGTGTCGGCCTCCTGTGAGTGCCCGAACGCCTCATGAGCTAGAACTCCTGTCAAAACTGGACCGAAAAGGACACGATACTTTCCTGGAGTTATTCTGTCGGCAGATCGAAGCGCCTTAAGATCTTTGAGCATCGTTTTGATTTCCGAACCATCAAGTTGGATTGCTTCAGTTCCTCCTAAGCCTCCTATCCTGCAAAACGTTCGATCTGAGCCTGCCATCGTAGTGATACTGAGCGATAGACGATAGAGAGTCTGAGACATATTAGTTTCGCGGTCTATAAAGATGGACTCTTCCTGGGTGAAATTAGTTCGAGCTACAACATAGGTTAATTCTTCAGGGGTGAAGCCTTCTTCAGCAGCCTGAGTTTTGCATTGAAGGACTAACTTTCTTAAGTTATCAAAATAATCCTTGGCATCAAGTTGACGGGGGTCTGAGCTGAATCGAATTCCAAAATGAACAGGTATTTGGGGACTGAGGTTCTTCGGTAATTGAGAAGTGATTTCGTTTTCCAGCGGGACGGAGAGTCTTTCTTTCCATGAAGGAGGAGAGTAGGGCGTTTTGGTAGTTCCAGGTAGAATAGGGCGGGCTTTTATTCTCTTTACAAAGGATTGAACAAAAATTTCGAGTTTAGAGATTTCTAAGTCGTCTGTCGCTTCTTCAAACAGGGTGTAGCCGTCATAAATACGAAAAACGACCCCCATGCTTGTCTGGTCACTCAATTGAGTTTGCTTTAAGTTTGCAGAAAAGTTTTTAGACGATTTACGTTCCAAAAAGATGGAGCCATACCACTCAGATTGAGCTTCAAGTATAGGTAATAGTTCACTTAGTTTGTGGCGCAGCGGATTAAGATTTGTTGAGAACGTTGCTCTTTGGGCAAAAGTAGAAGTTTCAGGTGGCATTCATATTTTGTCGCACATCATGTATTGGGGCTCAATGCAAATTTTTTGTTTTTCAATTGCCGATGAATGAATAACCATTTGAACTTTCGTTCCAGTAGATGGGCAGCTTGTTCTTGAAAGTAGAGGAGTGATTGGCATTCTCGGTCAGATCCTGAATCCTCTATGTTTCGATTACCTATTCTAATAATTCGCGCTTCTCTTGCGATAATAGAAGAAATTTGCGAATTAAAATTCACCCCCGTACTTAGAAATTTAGCGAATTCATGAAGTTCTTCGTCTGTTTTGTTTGGATATCGAGTAGCAAATATGGTGCTCAATTCTTGAATTACTTCATTATTCTCAACAAAGGGTTGAGAATCTGCAGCAGACATCGCAATAGAAAAATTATTTTCATAGGGGGCTAGGTTATAAGTCCTCGGGTGAAAATTCTCGCCTCGCGAAAAAATCCCATCTGTAGAAGACACATTCGGGATGAAAAAGAATTTCTTTCCTTCGGTGGTTAGCCACTTCTTGTCTAACATTAAAAAGTAAGTGTATTTGTACTTGTCGCGAATGCTGTAAACGAAAGTGCAAGCGCTACATTTTGAAAAAATTCCATCTAGCAGAAATCCGGCTAAAGGACTAAATGAAAATGAGAATCCAAGATGCGCCAATTGTGGATTTCTGAGTAGGGCATTCTCTTTGGCGGGGCCGTCACACCACATTGGAAAGTCTAGGATTTCTTTTTTAACTTGTGAAACCCCAGTTTTGAATCTGTCAGGCCAAAAGCGAGTCAGAAAACTTTTCAAAGACTTAATTTTGGATAGTCTACTTTGCAGAATTGGTGCGGTTTCTTCTGGGTCTAGACAATAAACTAAACCATTTGTAGATCTCCACAGAAGCACTGAGTTTGTTTGGTAGGCTTCTAGTTCAATTTTTATGGTTGTAAGTAAAAAGCTAGGTCTGCCGGTTCGAATTGCGTAGGCTTCTTGTCGAAAAATTGATTTAAAGACTTCAACTTGATCTTTGGTTTCGTTTCCAAGGGCGTCTTGATTGTCAGCATTTTCAATATCAGCTAATATGCTTAAAACGATCTGGCGTAGCGCTTTTGGCTTATGTACCAGTATGGCTAATTTACCTTTCTTTAACTTTTGTATATAACTCACGAAATCATGAAAGATTCTGGCTTCTAGAATATTTTTTTTATTATCAAAGAGGCTAAAATGGAAGGTAGTCCGTATGGGCGTGTTTTCGGCCCAGAACGTTTTAGATAAAGCATAGTTGCGAATGACGAAAAGGTCCCAAAGCGTCGTTGGAACCCATATTACCGTAGGAACTGGAATATCGGGTAAGTTTGGATCCTTAAAGGAGGTCCACTTTTCCTTGAGGCGCTTATTCACGTATGCTTCTTCGGTGCCTGGTTGCTTTTCAAACTGTTCTTCGTAGTCTATTTGTTTTTCAATTATTGGTTTAGAATTAACAGAAGATGCTGGCCATTCGCTTGCGTCTACAACTGAACGAGCCCATGAAAAACTGGGATCGATAAACTGAATCGGAATAAATTTATCGCTATGGTTTTGGTGGCCTAAGATTAAGGTTGCCCCTGCGTTGTGATTTTGAATTAGGAGTAAAAAAAGAAACTTAAAAAGTAAGCTTTTTTTAAAAATACGAATTAGCATAGGGAACACCAACTGAGTCAGTTAAATATCAAATTAACGTTATAGAATATATGTGGAACTAGATACAACGAAGTAGAAGGTTTGGCAAGATAAAGTTGACGATTTATTAAATAAAACTAAATTAATTTAAAAAATATTGAGAAACCGATTGCTATTAAAGTGTAAGGTAAAACGATCTTGCCAAAATGGTTTACTGCCTTGCTCCATTTTCGTCCCGACGCGATGATATATCCTCCGATGCACCAAGCTCCGGTTAGGATAAGATAAACTGCGATAAGCAGAAAAATGTCAAATTTAGCTTTTTCAGCGAAGAGGCTGGAATAAACCGCAATATTATCACTGCCATTTGCCAAGGTCATTATCGCGATTGTGAAGGTTCCAATTTTTGATGGATGTTCTTTAGCAACGGAAGCCTTAGAAATCGTTGCGCCTACAGTCCTTCCCTTTTGGCTAAGCGCATGGCCGCGCCAGTTGGAATTCGGCCGGAATCTCTGATAAAGCTCCCTTAACCCAATGACTAGAGGGATTATTCCTAAACTTCCAATCCATTGGGGTGTTAGAAAAAATAACATGGCAGAGCCTACAAGATAACTCAGGACAAAGATTCCGAGCATCCCCAAGTATTGTCCGATTACTATTTTTTGGGTTGAGATACCTTGCGAAAAGAACAGAAGTATAAGAAGAAAATCGTCAATATTAGTCGTAGCGAACGTAACTAGTCCTAAAGTGATTGTTTTAAGGAATTCATAGGTCACATTCTCATCTATCATAAAAAACAAAAAAACGTTCGATTGAGGCGCGATTTCAATTATTTAGGCAAAATTTTCTTTGGACTACAAGGTTTTTTGGTCTAATGTCCGTTCTGTGTTTTAGGGTTCTGTGTGTGATTGGGGGAGCAAAAATGGGTTTAAAATCAAGAAAAGTGGGTCCTTTCGTCTTTGGGATGAAGGTGATTTTTGTTTGTTTGGCCGTTCTATCTTTAGATAGAATTTCATGGGCAGACGTCCAGCCCGGTGAGGTCGTTGCCGAGGAAAATTTTAGTCTTTACGAAAAGGTATCAAGATCAGCAGTTCTTAATTATACTGGCCTGTACAAGGGTTCCCCTCTCAATGACCTTGGGAACTCTCGGCAACCCACTTCCGCTGGAGATATTGACCTTTCAAGTCCTCAATCAGTGGAAAGTCTTTTGACGATTGGCTATAAAGTAAAGCCGGATGTGGTTGTAGGAGTAGTCGGTCATTTTCTTTATTTCCCGGTTGGTAATCCTGTGGGGACCGGACAAAACATGCAAATGTTGGATCCGATGCTATTAGTTCAAAAGAATAATTTGATTAACTCCGGTGGATTTAGACTCCACGGTAAAGTGTTAGTTTATTTGCCACTCACGGCAAACGATACTTTACGAAGAAATAAACTTGCTACAGCAATTAGTCCTACTTTAACGGCAAGTTATGACGTTCCAAATACTCCACTTACATTGGCTGCTTACGGGTTTGTAAGAGGGTACGTTCCAACAGGCGAGGAAGGGGATGGAGCCTTGACCTATAAGCTCTATTTTGCACCTAACTTGAGCTATCAGTTGTCAAAGACTGTAGCCGCTACTCTTTGGGTAGATCTCATATCCGCGTCACGGTTTCGAGGAACACCCTTTCTTACAGGCATGGGAACCGATACTGTGGACGTACAGCCAGGTATTAGTTGGGATATAACCAAATCAATCAATATTAATCCGGTATTGAATATATATCCATCGAATCCGACCTTGGCCTCGACGTCGATTCAAGCATACGTTTCAGCTAGGGCTTTTTAAGCTGTTTTTGCTTTCGATCCAAAGGGAAAAATATTTAGTACTTTTATGAAGGTGATGATTTAGCATCCCTCCAATAAAGTTTTCTCCTCTGGTTTGGGCAAGATTTTGCCTAATGGCTTCTAATTTTTTTATCAAATTGGCAGAATGAGGCTCATTGGAATAAAAGCGTTGAATGATGGCTTTGCCTTGAGTCTGACATTTTTCCCAGGCGTCCTTTTTTTGATATAGGTTTATTGCTTTCATCGCAAAGTCATGGGGGTCATTGGAAATCTCTCCGCCCCAAGGGAGGTCTTCGAACATTCCTTCCGCGCCTATTGAAGTACTGATGGCAGGAGTTCCGGTCCACCAACCATCGGTGATTTTCCCTTTTATCCCAGCTCCAAAGCGTAAAGGTGCCAAATTGATTCTGTATTGACGCAAAGTTTCGAATTGATTCTCTGCTGTGCCTTTGACATAAAATCCGGTTTTTGAATCGGTCAAATTCATGATTTCTTTTGTAGGATATGCTCCATACACATGAACTTGAGCGAATGGAAGTTGGCGCTGGATTTTCGGCCAAATTTCATTTTTTAACCAGTGAAGGGCATCTGTATTAGGGGCATGACGAAAGTTTCCGATCATGGCGAAGTTTTTTCTTTCCTCAAATGGAGGAGATGGATTGGCTTCTGTATAATGAAAACGGCTAAGGAAAAGAAGATTCTCTGGTACCTTAAGGCGTTCGACCAAGAGCGCGATTTCAAAATCTGAAATTATTAACGAACAGTCGCTGCGATAGATTGCCGCAATCTCCCTATAAGCATCATTCGTAGAGAGATTAAAGTTACATACAGCTAAATCAGTCAGGCTCATGCCTGCTTTTAGATGTTTTTCTCTTTCCCGTCTTAAAAAATGTAAATCAATAGTATCGATAATTCTAACCGAGTCGGGACTGAATTGTTGAATGCGCCAGCCAAATTGTTCTTCAGTTAAAAACCGATCAAAAATCACAAAATCAGGACTTTCCTTCGAGACGAACGCATCGAAGGAGGAATCGTTGAACTGGACTTGCTCAGTACGAATCCCTAGTTCCGAAAGATTTTCAGAATATTGGTTTTTTTTAGAAGAGGAACAAAATATTATTTCCCATCCTGAAGCTAAGAAAGCGTCGACTAAATTCATTGTTCGGAGGCCAGCGGCAGACGACCGAGGTTCAGGCCATCCGTAACCTAGGAAAAGTACTTTTGTTATCCGAACAGGCAGGGAATGAGCGAAATGGTGACTAGTGGACGATTGAATATTCAAGGTACCGCGTTATAAGATAAGTTGAAACTTTTCGCTACTAATCTTGGACGGTACTCAATTAAGCGGCAGCTTTAGTTGTCTTAGTTAGTGAGGAGCGAAAGAGTTTGGGTATAGCAATCGTTAGGACAGATTCGATATTGTCGACTAAAGTAAAATTCATCTCCTTTCGAACTATCTCTGGCAAATCGCGAAGATCTTTTTCGTTTTCGCCGGGAAGAATGACCTGAGTAATCCCTGCCCGTTTAGCAGCAAGGATCTTTTCCTTAATTCCTCCTACGGGCAATACTAAGCCACTCAGTGTAATCTCACCTGTCATCGCAAGATCATTACGGCAAGGGGTCTGCATAAAGGCTGAAGCCATCGCTGCAACCATTGCTACCCCTGCTGAAGGACCGTCTTTCGGGGTGGCTCCAGCAGGGACATGGATGTGAAGCCCTGTTTTTTGAAACAGCGCAGGGCTAATGTCGTAATTTCCTGCGTTTGACCACAGATAAGTTTGAGCGGCTTTGGCCGATTCCCGCATGACGTCGCCAAGTTGCCCAGTAAGCCGTAGTTCGTCGCTGTTGGGAATTATGTGTGCTTCGATGTAAAGTAATTCTCCTCCGACTGGGGTCCAAGCTAAAGCGGTGGCCACACCTGGTGGAAGTATTTTACGAAGCTTTTCCGGTCTGAATTTTTCAATTCCAAGTAATTCTGGTAGTTGCTCGGGAGTTGCAACGAAGGGTTCCAAATTTCCTTCGGCGAACCGTCGCGCAACTTTGCTCGCGAGCCTTCCTATTGTTCTTTCGAGCTCTCGTACTCCGGATTCTCTTGTATAACGAGCTATGATCAGTAGGAGTGTGGTTTCAGGGATTTGAAGTTCTTTTTCCGTCAAACCTGCTTCCTTTAGTCTATTCGGTATTAAATAACGCCTTGCAATTTGTGCTTTTTCTTCTTCAGTGTATCCGGAGAGTCGCAGTGTTTCCATTCTGTCGAGAAGCGGACCAGGAATGGTTTCCAAGGTGTTAGCAGTTGTAATAAAAAGGACTTTAGAGAGATCAAACGGTAGGTCAAGGTAGTTGTCGCGGAAATTGTGATTCTGAGACGGATCTAATATCTCTAAGAGTGCTGAAGAGGGGTCTCCACGAAAGTCATGACCAATTTTGTCTATTTCATCTAACATCAATATGGGATTGTTTACGCCAGCGCGCCGGATTGCTTGTAGGATTCTACCTGGCATTGCACCTATATATGTACGGCGATGGCCTCGAAGCTCGGCTTCATCATGGAGGCCCCCTAGGCTCATTCTTTCAAATTTTCTCCCGATAGCGCTTCCTATGGATCGGCCGAGAGAAGTTTTTCCCACACCCGGTGGTCCGACAAAACAGAGGATAGGGGATTTAGCTTGAGGATTTAATTTCATGACCGCAAGCTGCTCTAATATCCTACTTTTAATTTCCTCTAGGTTGTAATGGTCTTGGTCAAGTATCTCCTTAGCTTTGATTAAATCTATATTGTCCTGTGTAGATCTATTCCAAGGTAAATCGACTATGAAATCCAGATGGGACCTGATTATTTGATAATCGGGAGCCGTTGGAGGGAGCCTTTCCAATCTAATAAGCTCACGTTCAACTTCTGTCCAAGTTGCTTCCGGTAAATTGGCATCCTTGAGCTTTAAGCGAAGTTCCTCTAACTCGGATTTTTCGAGATTCTGTTCCCCTAATTCTTCCTGGATAGCCCTCAGTTGCTGGCGTAACAGGTATTCCTTTTGCTGACGGTTCATTTCTGTTTGCGCGTGAGAAGTGATTTTATTGCGTAGCTCTAAAACTTCAACTTCATGGGCCATATAATTCAGGAGCATTCGTAGAACACTTAAAGTAGAATTTGCTTCTAGTAGACTCTGCTCTCTTTCTATATCTAGATTCAGCATCGATGCCAGCATATAGGCCAATTGTAGTGGATCCCCCGTCCTCTCTGCCAGCTGTTCGATATTGAAAGTAATTTGTGTTTGACCCAGTTTGAGTATGCGCTCTGCTAGTTCAAGGACCGCCCTTTGAAGAGCTTCTACTTCGATGCCTTGATCAGCAGAGAAGAATAAGGTGTTTACCGAACCTTCTAAATAAGGGTTTGTTTTTTCTACATTGAGGAGAGCAACTCTTTCTGTTCCTTGAACTAAAAAATCGATTCGATCTTCCGATCTTACAGTCTTTCTAATAATGCCTTTAGTTCCTATCGTAAATAGGTCTGAAATACCGGGAATATCGACCATGGGATTTCGTTGTGCGACCAAAATAATACTTTTCTCTTCACTCAACAAAGCAGCTTCAACGGCGCCCAAAGATAGGCGTCTGCCAGCGGAAAGGGGTACAAATAGATAGGGAAAAACCACCGTGTTTTTAAGAGGTAGGAGGGGTAGGACAGGGTTGCTTGGGTTAGAAGACGGCATTGCTTGTTCCCTTTGCTGCTTTAATTGAGATTAATACTCATATTTGTATGAAAGAGTCATGCCGCTTTAAACCGAGTTGTGTCGTTGATTTATGGTTGAAGCGAGACTGGTGTAAATTGGTCAATTAATGGATCGAGTTATTCTTAACGATATTCAATAATTTACCGAAAAGCTAATTATGAGAGCGGCAAAGCTCAATACTAAAGAACCTTCTGGGTCTAAAGCATCTTCGTCTTCAATCGAGTCTCTTCGAGATTATTACCACTCTATACATGATGAAGAACGAGTGGAGGTCATAGAGCTCCTGGGGGCAATGGAGGAGCCGGAGGCATCACGTGAATTGATCCGACTCTATGAAGAGTGCGAATGGAGAGGAACACGATTCAAAATTATTCAGGCTCTAGAAAGAAACCCTACTCAGAGGGGTTTAGAATTTCTATTTAGATTAGCTCAAAAGCAGGATGATATATCAGTCGCAGAAGCTGCAATTCGGTCCTTGGGGCAGACTCATCATCGATTAGCCGCTCTTTTTTTGATCAATTACTATCCCCGGTGCCCTGAAGTCCTCAAGCCTGCCTTAGTCGGGGCCTTAGGGCAAATTCCTGATCGTACCTTGGCACCAGAATTTCTGGCGGAGCTGCCTAAAGCGGTTCAAGCACAACAAATTCTTTTGGTGAAAAATTTAGTTGTCGCATTAGGGGAGCTGAAAGTATTGGAAGCTCTTCCGTTGCTTCGTTCGATTGCCTTGCAGAAAAAGCATCCAACAAATGCCCTTTGCGCTTTGGTGGCCATTGGGAAGATCAGTAGAGACGCGAAGGCTTTAGAGGGCCTGGAAAACAGATTCCGGGATGACTTGTTTGAATATCAAATTTTTTCCGGAGTAAAGGCGCAGATTCAATTCAGATCAGAATGGAAGTTGGAAGATTACCTATCTCGAATTTTCGAAAGTGATAAAATTCATCCGACACTTCCCTATGAATTGACACACTTTTTGGAGACGGATGTCAAGGAAGGCCTGAAGTTATTCCCTGGAGAAAAATATTTTGAAAAGCTTTGTTTCGCCCTAAGCAGGATCGACTTTCCTAAGTCGGTAACTTGGTATGAAGAGCTCATAGATTTTAAAAAGCTTACATCTCCTCAAAGGAGATTAGTGTTTAATAGTCTATCCGAGCATCGGAATTCAATGTTATCACTCCCTCTCTCGATACTCAAAGAGGCGGAGGGAGGCAGCTCGACCGAATGGTTGGAGGCTGCTATTCTATGCTTGCCAGAAGCAGAAAAGGAATTGAAGGTCTACTTTGAATCTCCGCTCTACCGTGGTCTTCCTGACTTTGATAAGGTAAAAGCGATCAATTCCTTAAATAATTATGCTTTGGTTGTCCAAGCTAATGCAGAAAAGTTGCAACATGTAAGCCGTATTTTGGAAAACTTGCTGGAAACGGAAACTTCTCTTTCTGTTCAAGCTCGATCTATTCGAGCTTTGGGGTATTTGGGAATTAATTCAAAAAGAGCGGTCAATTTTATCAAAGACTTTCTAGGTGAGGTGAGCAAAGGTGGCGAATTAAGCGCAGAGCCAACAATCAATCTTGTTGGTTCGATCTTAAAGTATTTAGAACTTTGCCCCGAAAAAAGTTGCACCGGGGTCTTAATGACCCTTTTAGATTTGGTTTCTCTGCCGACAGTGAGTATTTCGTTGAAGGTAGCATTGATAAAAGCTTTCACTTCTCTTCCAAGTATTCCGGATGCAAATTTAAAGAAAATTGAAAGTTTCCTAAAAACTGCGTTGGAGAGCTTTCCGTCTGAAGAAGCATTTGCTATTGCGGCTCTCAATCTTCTTAAAGTCCGTCCGTTAGGCAGCTTAATGAATTATGTCATTGCTTGCCTGAAAGGGAGTAGTCGAGTTCAATTGGCAGCAATCATCGCCTTAAAATATTATCCAAGCGAGGA
>JBDSKY010000221.1:0-11850 GCA_039916675.1 Bdellovibrionia bacterium | reverse complement strand
CCTGAGTCCACGTTTTCATCTCAATTTAGAACCTCTATTTTTGGATGACGCTTCTCGGCATCCAGCGGTGCTTAGTAAGCAATGAAAATTAGATTAAGCCTACTTCCATCCTTTTCCATAAGGAAATATAACAAAACCCAGTTCTCTATTTCGAAAGCGCCAGCATCCATCATCCAACTTTCATGTCGGGATATTCAACGTACAATTGAAATATATGATAGTACAAGGAGACCAGATTATGAAATCCGTCTCATCTGGACCTTTACTTGGTCCGGAAACTGAAATGACAGTTAGAATGAGACGACGTTGGATTCAAAAATCAATAGAAAATATTACACAAGTACTGAAAAGGAAAACCAGAAAATGAAAATAGCTTTGTTTGATGCCCATCGTTTCGAGAGAAAAGTCTTTGACCGAGTGAATGAATATTTTCATCATGATGTCATCTATTTTGAACCCAGGCTTACTCCTGAAACAGCAAAATTGGCAGCGGGGTTTCCAGTAATTTGCGCTTTTGCCAATGATCGATTGAATGAAGATACTTTGAAAATTCTCAAAACAGGAGATACGCAACTCATAGCTCTGAGATCAGCGGGATTTAATCACGTCGATCTCGCGGCGGCTGAACGTCTAGGACTCAAAGTGGTTAGAGTACCTGCTTACTCCCCTTACGCAGTAGCTGAGCATGCGGTAGCACTTCTCTTGGCTTTAAATCGAAAAATCTGCAGAGCGAATTCCAGAGTAAGAGACCTTAATTTCTCTTTGGAAGGATTAGTGGGTTTCGACCTTCATGAAAAAAAAGTGGGTGTTATTGGAACTGGAAGGATTGGTTCGGTTATGGCGACGATCATACGGGGATTTGGAAGCGACGTTCTTGCCTTTGATCCTGTTCCCAATCCAGAACTCAAATCAATCGGGGTGAAGTATGTTTCTCTGGAACAACTCTATTTAGATGCTGACGTTATTTCCCTTCATGTTCCCTTGACGAAATCTACGCGACACATGATCGACGAAAAGGCGTTAGGGAAAATGAAATCAGGGGTCTTTCTCATCAATACAGGCCGCGGGGCCTTAATTGATACTAAGGCCCTCATTGCTTCGCTTAAATCAGGTCACATTGGTGCTGCGGGGCTTGATGTCTATGAAGAGGAAGAAAACGTCTTCTTCCAGGATTTATCGGAACAGGTTCTTCAGGATGATATTCTGGCCAGACTTTTAACATTCCCCAATGTCCTGATCACCTCTCACCAAGGTTTTCTCACTCAAGAGGCTTTAGCCAATATTGCTGAAACTACACTTCAAAACATTGAGGACTTTGAGAAGAAACGTCCTTTGGCCAATGAAGTCAAAGCTTCCAAATAAAAAATTAAGTTAAAAATCCCCAGCCTAAGCGAGGCACGAGCCGAGCTTCCCAAGTGATCGAGGATGCCAATCGCCATAATTTAAATATTTTGAAACTGAGCTGGATTCAGAATCAGTGGCTGTCCCCTTGCTCTTCATTCCATTATAATTGACATTAAGTTCGCATTGAGTCTACGTTAAGCCTAACTAACTGCTTTTAGGTGTGCTGAAGTCCGGTGAGAATCCGGCACTGTCCCGCAACGGTATGGATAACAAGCGAAAGCTGACTATCCTAGTCCGATCGCCCCTTAAAGCTTAACTAGCGTGTTGTTAGACTCTTCGGTGCAAAGAGAAACACGTCCCATCTCATTGTTCTTTGGAAATGAGACAGGGCGGAATTTCATTTTTCTAAACTAGAGCTACAGCCGCTTACTTCTCGAAGGAAGAGGCTATGATCACATCATCGAATTTAGGTTTCCCCCGCATAGGTTCAAAACGTGAACTTAAAAAAACATTAGAAAAATTTTGGTCAGGCAAAGCGAATGAAGCCGAGCTATTAAATACAGGTCGACTACTCCGACAAGAGAACTGGAGCTTTCAAAAGGAACAAGGAATCAATCACATTCCTTCGAACGACTTTTCATTTTATGACCAGGTGTTAGATACGACCGCGATGTTAGGAGCGGTTCCCCATCGTTATGGTTGGCAGGATGATCAAGTTGACCTAAAAACATACTTTGCCATGGCCCGTGGAGAAAAAGGCCGGGTGACGGCAATGGAAATGACTAAATGGTTTGATAGCAATTACCACTATATCGTTCCTGAGTTTGAAAAAGAGCAAAGCTTTCGTTTAAGTTCATCAAAAGTCATCAAGGAATTTGAGGAAGCCAAGCAGTTGGGAATTATCACAAGGCCAGTGCTTCTTGGACCCGTTTCGTTCCTTTTGTTAGGGAAATCGAAACAACCAGGATTGGACCCGCTTTCTTTAATTTCCAATATATTGCCTATCTATGAAGAGGTGCTCAACCAACTGGCTGGCGTCGGTGCTGAGTGGGTTCAATTAGACGAACCTTGTCTGGCGCTCAATCTGAGTTACGAACAGCGAGCTTCGTTTGGCGAGGTCTATTCAAGGCTATCGCGAGTATCGCCTCGGCTAAAGCTGCTTTTGGCTACCTATTTTGGGGATTTATTGGGCAATTTAGGCACTGTCGTAAGTCTTCCTGTCGCGGCATTGCACTTGGATCTAATTCGGGCTCCACTCATGTTGGATCGAATTCTTCCGATTGTGCCAAAAACCCTTTCTCTATCCTTGGGTCTAGTGGACGGTCGAAACGTATGGAGAACCGATTTAGACAATGCAATCGAGGCGGCGAAAAAGGCAAAAGAAAAACTAGGTTCCGATCGGATCATCATTGGCCCCTCCTGTTCTCTTATGTTTTCTCCTGTCGATTTAGATCTGGAAGTGAAGCTCGATAAGGAAGTTAAGAACTGGATGTCTTACGCCAAGCAAAAAATAAAAGAAATTTCCACTATTACCAAGGTTCTAAATGAAGGGGACGCCTCCGCCAAGGACGCGCTTTTGGAAAGTCGAACAGCCTGCGCGGAAAGAAAAACGTCTCCGCGCATACATAAGCTCGAAATTAAAAATGCTTTGAAGAACATCAGCCCTGATATGTTCAATAGGCTGAATCCCTACTCTGTTAGAAAAGTCCAACAAGAGGAACTGGGTCTTCCTCTTTTCCCCACGACAACTATTGGCTCATTCTGCCAGACGGATGAGGTGCGAACCAAACGAGCAAATCACCGCTCCGGTAAATTGTCTCAAACCGACTATGACCAATTTCTTAGAACCGAGGTTGAAAAGACGATCCGTTTCCAGGAGCAGGTCGGCTTAGACGTGCTGGTTCATGGAGAATCAGAGCGCAACGACATGGTAGAATTTTTTGGTGAACAGTTAGAAGGTTTCGTAAGTACTGAGAATGGATGGGTGCAGAGTTATGGCTCACGCTGCGTAAAACCTCCTGTCATCTTTGGAGACGTTGTCAGAACGAAACCCATGACAGTTGATTGCTGGCAATACGCGCAGTCATTGACCCCAAAGCCAGTCAAAGGAATGTTGACGGGACCCGTGACAATATTGCAGTGGAGTTTTGTCCGGGACGACCAACCCCGTTCAGTAACTTGTCGTCAAATTGCTTTAGCCATTCGGGATGAAGTTATAGATTTGGAAAAAGCGGGAGTTAAAATTATTCAAATTGATGAGCCGGCAATTCGAGAAGGGTTACCGCTCCGCCAAACCGAGTGGGAAAGTTATCTTCAATGGGCTGTAGATTGTTTTCGCCTGAGTTCGTCAGGAGTGCGTGACAAAACACAGATTCACACACACATGTGTTATTCTGAGTTTAATGATATTATTGAAGCGATTGGCAAAATGGATGCAGATGTGCTTTCGATTGAAACCTCTCGCTCTCAAATGGAACTCCTGGATGTTTTTTCCAAATATAAGTATCCTAATGAAATCGGTCCCGGGGTATACGACATCCATTCCCCTCGCATTCCTACATCAGGCGAAATGAAAGATCTTTTGCTTAAGGCCATGGAATTCATTTCACCGCAGCAGCTTTGGGTGAATCCAGATTGCGGTCTAAAGACTCGCAGTTGGGAAGAAGTCAGCCCAGCTTTAGATGCGATGATCGCAGCGGCAAAAAATGTACGAACTCATATTAAGGAGCACTGCAAATGACCTCAGCAAAAGTTTCGGAGCCCCTCCGACTAGTTGAAATGGTTTTTCCAAATACCACAAATCATTATGGGACCATGTTTGGAGGGAAGGTGCTGGATTTGATGGACCGAGCGGCATTTTTATCTGCTACTCGTTTTTCAAATCAAGCCATCGTAACCGCAAGCACTGAACATATCGATTTTTTTGCTCCGGTAAAGGTGGGTGACTTAGTTGAATTAATAGCAAAAGTCGTTCATTCGGGGCGTACATCTCTTACCGTAAAGGTCGATCTATTTTCAGAAAACCCTATTAAGAAACAAAGGGAACATGCAAGCCGAGGGTATTTTAATATGGTTTCCGTTGATGAAAATGGAAAGCCTATCCCAGTGCCAGCTTTGAAAGTAGTAACAGTAGAGGATCAAGCTGAATGGGATTATTCGGAACAACTTTGTGCGGATCATAAAAAAAGAAAATTGAAGAGAGTCTAATAAAATTAAGCTTAAAAAAAGGAGAAGAATTATGCAATTTACAAACTATCTGGAAGCCACAATTTCAAAAAAGCATCTTTTAAATCATGAGTTTTACCAGGCCTGGAATGAAGGAAAAATTCCGTTGGAGACTTTGCGTCTGTATGCCCGTCAATACTATAACCACGTGAAGGCGTTCCCTCGGTATTTGAGCGCTACCCATTCCAATTGCGAAGACATACAGGCGAGGCAGTTTCTCTTGGAAAATTTAAATGACGAGGAGCAGGGGAGTGAAAATCATCCTGAACTTTGGTTGAGGTTTGCCGAGGGACTAGGAGAGGATCGCAATAACGTGAAAAACGCCGAACCGTTACCGGAGATAGTGGATCTCGTAAATGCGTTTTTAGGAATATCCCGAGAATCATACGCCGGCGGCCTGGGCGCTCTTTACACTTATGAGTCTCAGATTCCTGAAATTGCAAAATTTAAAATCGAGGCACTTACGAAGCATTATTCGATTACAGAGGCTTCCACTCTTCGTTTTTTTGAAGTTCATCAACAGGCTGATATTTATCACAGAAGAACAATTAGTAATCTGCTTGAGGATCTATCTCCCAAAGACAAGGAGACTGCCGTTGAAGCGAGTAAGTTGATCGCGGATAAACTTTGGGGATTCCTAGATGGAATTCACGGGACGATGTTGAATTAATCTTTCCAGGATTCGTTCAGAGGGAAAGCCCGTATGAGCGAGTCCTGGGTTTTTGACCCATTCGACAATTTTTTCCAACTTAAAGTGGCTCTTCATTCTCTGTTGATTTTCTACCATGAGGGTCAGCTTTTCCGTGTCCTTTAAAAGGTCAAATGCTGCATCACCGAGGCGGCTATCCTCCGTCACATACATTGCCGCACCTTCTTCTTCCAAAAATTTTGCGTTGAACTGCTCATTAAAACCCACACCTTGGGTCATGATCAAAGGAAGTTCGGCAGTCAGGAGTTCAAAAGTTGTCAGTCCCCCTGCTTTTGAAATGATTAAATTTGAGGCCGACTCAGATTTGATCAGCTGGCTGGCATTGAGAAATCCTGTTGCTTCGAGCCTAGCATTCTCCGGAAATCGGGAAGTCTTGGACCATCGCTTTAGGTTTTTCCGCGCCTTTTCATTTTTGCCGCAAATAGCCAGGAACTGGACGGGGGAGTTATTAACTCTCTTGAAGCTTTTACTGACATTCTTAATAATTTCTGAATAGTTCATTAATCCCAACGATCCGCCCATAAGCAAGACTATGGGAACCTCAGGGTCGAGTCCAAAACTGATTGCGTCTTCCTCATGGTGTCTCTCGGATCTTTCTAACATATCCGGCATGATCGGAATCCCTGTGGCGATGACTTTTTGTGGATCCATGAGCTCGGCCCATTCCATCTGCATAGCCTCTGTCGGGACAAAAGACATATCGAGTTCGGAACCGATTTGTTTATAGAAAATATTGCTCACCATATCGAGGTGGGTCCAGGCTATCGGGATGTCTTTTAAATGCCCTTCTTCGCGAAGAACTGCAAGTGTTTGAGCCATGGAAAAATGAGTCGCAATAATTATATCAGGATGGATCTGTTCAATATATTCTAGAATTTTATCTGGCTGATTGAAGCGCGCCATCGATCTTTCAGAAACTAAACTAGGAGTTCTATCGGCAGCCTTCCACTCGGAACGTATGGCATATTTGTTTACCCAGTTCAGATACCTGGACATCAAATTGAAACCTTCGAGGTAAAACCATTTTGGAAATCCAGTGAGCTCTAAAGCGAAATCGTGACGAACCACTTCAAAGTCCGGCAGATGGGTTTCAACTAACTTTTCGATGGAACGAGCTGCGGTAGCATGTCCGCCGGTAGAATAAAGGATGAGGAGTTTTTTGGCTGCAAATGCGTCAGTTAGAAAGAAATCAGTCGGAAGTAAGGTAAAAAGTAGGAGTACGAAAACTGATTTTAAAAACTTCATAATATTGAATCCCCAGATTGTATGACGCAACCTACTAATATGCTTGCACTGCGTCAAGGTATTCGTATGGGTTTCTTAAGTTCATATAATTATATGTGTTTTATAGCATTGAGCAGGTCTCTGATTAGTAAATATCCACAAGTATGGTGTTAAACTTTTTATATGTGCGCCGAGATAAATTCAATCAAACCAGCGGGTGCGGAGTACAAGCTCCTAGTCCCGCCTGCGAAAACACTCGTAAGAGTCGCAGTAGCAAATCCTGCATGCCAGCCGGTGACGGCGAGTATGAAGCCAGGACGAGCAATTGTGCAGGCCATAATGCGAAAGCGTGAAAGCAGTCGAGCCCCGTCAAACAGTAACTTCCGTGATCGCCGAGCCTTTATAGTCTGTGCGCAAGGCAACACCGAGGTCCTCATCACACCAGATGTGGCCGAAGCATCACCGGGGTCCAAGACTATAGCATGTACATACGGTTCGATTAGAGAACTCGGGAGCGCTCTTGAGAGTCGGAGAAGGAACTCCAAAGCTAGAAGGCAAGGCCTAATGACCGAGTTGACAGCGAATCTCCCAAGAGAAATCAGATGTTTCCATAGTAGCCGGGAAGTGTGGTAACCCACATGGAGCCAAGGGAAACACAGAGAGTGAACCGATTTAAGCTAACCCCAGAAGCCTGCGCAGATGGGCCTTTCAAAGGGTACGCTGGTCTTGATCGGATAAATTCAGCTGCCGCAAAGGGAGTCGGTAGGTTTACGCATTTAATGCACCACCTAAACGAGTTCAACTTGAGGCAGGCATTCCGCCAGTGCGATGGAGTAAAGGCGAGCGGAATCGACCAAATCACAAAAGAAGAATACGGAAAAGACCTCACAACCAACATCGAGAATCTGGTCGACCAGATCCAACGTGGTGGTTGGAGACCTAAGCCCAGTCGCGAGAAACTGATCCCAAAGCCAACGGGCGGCTTCAGATCTCTTGCGATCGGATGCCTCGAAGACAAAATTGCTCAGAATCTGTGCAGTAAAATCTTAGAAGCAATCTACGAGCCGATCTTCCACAGACACAGCTTCGGTTTTAGACCAGGAAAGAATACCCATCAGGCGATCTCCCGCCTGCACCAGGAAATTCGACTGAGAAAAGACAGCTGCACAGTGGTCGAGATGGATATTGAAAAATTTTTCAGCAATATCAATCATCAGAAGCTCTTAGAACTAATCAAGCTTCGAATATCAGACCAACACTTCTTGCGCCTAATCAAGCGCATGCTTAAGAACTCCATTCTGAGCGAAGACGGTGAACTGAAAATAAACGAAGTGGGAGCCCCCGAAGGTTCACCGATTAGCCCTATTTTCTCGAACATTTACCTGCACTATATCTTGGACCAATGGTTCGAAGATAACTGGGCAACCAAAGGCCAAATCGTCCGCTACGCAGACGATGCAGTCTTTGTATTCAATAATGAGCAAGATGCCATGGAATTCCAAGCGGCGCTAAAAGTGCAACTTGCGAAGGAAGGCGGCATCAAACTCAATGTAGATAAGAGTGGACTCACAAGGTTTAATGAGAGCAAACCAGAGGGAGATATCCCCTTTCTAGGATTTATCTTTTATTGGGGACGCTCTCCGACCTTCAAAAAGCTACTCAAGGTTAAAACTGCACCTAAGAAGGTGGCGGCAAGTATTCAAAACTTCAAAGAATGGATCAAGGCCAATAGGCATAGACACCGACTAGCGAAACTCTGGGATCTAGCAGCGGCCAGGCTCAGAGGACACTACAACTATTACGGCGTCACATCCAACGAAGCAAAACTGAATCACTACTACTACGCCTGTGTCAGAGAACTATTCAAATGGCTCAACCGACGCAGCCAGAAACGCTCCTATGACTGGGAGGGTTTCCTTCAAAGACTGAAGTTCACCCCATTACCAAAGCCTCCCCACGGAAAAGCTTTGATTGATATAACAAATGGACTAGGTTCTAAATTGAAACACAAACTGAAGAGCCGTGTGCGGGAAATCCGCAAGCACGGTTCTGTAAGGAGCGGAGGCTGGCAACAGCCTCTGTTTACTTGATGAGTTAAACTTTTGAATAAGCTTTTGGAAGTTTACTTTAAACAATCCTTACGACCGTTAATAGGCAGGAGGCCTCCTATTTCTGTAGCTGCGAGAACTGAGCAGGCTTTTTATAATCCATTTTATCTCGCGTTGTTGGCATTCGCCCTCTCTCGCGTGCTCATCATTGCTGGGTTTCCGATGTTCGTCTCAGATGTCGAGGGTCTATATTTTCCGACTGCTGTCGAATGGTTATTGCATGGGAAAGCTCCTTATTCCGAGCTTCACTTTCCTTATCCCCCACTAGCACTCGCGATTGTTGGATTACCCGGTTTGTTTTCCCGACAACTTGAGGATTATCGCTTTCTATTTCAAATTTGTATGCTGACTGTTGATTGTTTTGGGCTCTGGTTGCTAGTTCGATTCTTAAGGTCCGGGTTTGGACTTGGTAATCTGAAGCTTTCGATTGCCGTATGGATTTACTCAATATTGGGTTTGCTTTGTGGCAGTTTACTCTATGATCGGCTCGACTTAACTTTAGCAGTCGCATTTTTGGCTGCTGTAGTGACCTTTAAACCTAACAAGGGATATGGTTGGGGAATTTATTTAGCTTTGGCAATCGGATTTCTAATTAAGATCGTTCCATTGATATGGGCACCCTTCGCCGCTATCGCTGATTCAATTGCCTCTCAGAGGAAGCGATTTGAATGGCGAATATTCGCACGCAGCTTAATATTTGGAATTGCTGCGCCGCTCTTAGTACTTAAGGTATTGGACATCACCTTTGCAGGCTTCGTGTTTAAATCCCTGCGGGACCATTTGGACCGTGGGATTCAAATTGAGTCCCTCTGGGCGAGCCCGTTGCTTGTTTTAAAGCTCATAGATCCTTCCATTTCTCTTTCTATCGAATTTAATTTTGGGTCGCATCATCTTGCAGGCGAGGCCGTGTTCCCAATGTATCTGGTATTATCCAAGTGGATGGGGCCGGTGTCCATTATAGTCCTGTTAGTGATTTTTACGTGGGTGGGACTTAAAAGGTCAGGGCTTTCTATGCGAGGCTGTCTGGATTGGGTTATCACTGTTCTTCTGGTTTGGCTCGTTACTGCACGGGTTCTTTCCCCTCAGTTTTTCATTTGGCTTATTCCGCTGCTTTCCGCCAGTCTTGCGGTAACTCCTTCAGTTACGGCAATGATACTTTCCATTCTTCTCTTTCTACTTAACTTCGCGGTCTTTCCTTTGGGTTTTGCCGGTATTGTGGCTTTTGATCCGTTGTGGGTGAGTGCCTTATGCGCACGCAACATTGTTCTTATTTCTTTGGCAGCTTTGATGCTCTTTCGTTGCACATATAGGGCAAAAAACAATGAGATGGCTTAAAAAAAATCTGACATGGTGTTGTTTCTTTCTTTTGCTTGCCGTTTCGCTGTTCTTTCCATTACAGGACGCCGATGTTTTCTTTTATTTGAGCATGGGGCGGTTGTTTTTTGAAACAGGATCCATTCCGTATCAAGATCCGTATCTCTATAGTTTTCCAGACTGGTATGTTCTTCACGAATGGCTTTCTTATGTTTTATTTTATATTTCTTATTTAATTGGCGGGATTTCTGGGCTGATTATAATGAAGATCTTGCTGTGGGTGAGTATCTTCACAGTGCTTGCGAGACAGGCCTGCAAGTCCAAAATCCCAGAAGCCTGGATTTTTGCGATTTTGTTTTTAACTCTTGGTGCCAGTTCCGTCCGTTTTACAGAGCGAGCCTCGCTTTTTTCTGATGTGTTCCTGACAGTCATGGCGGCATATCTTTTAAGCCCACAAAAATTATCCCGAAAAATTTTATGGATTTTCCCCCTGGTGTTTATTTTCTGGGTGAATATCCATCCTGGATTTATCCTTGGGTTGGTTTTATTTTTGGCTTATTTGCTTCTCGAAGGTTCAAAAGTACCACGCTGGGCGTGGGGAAGTTGGTTTCTGTCTTTGATTGGTTGTCTTCTTAATCCGAAATTCCTTGAGGGTGCGCTTTTTCCATTTCGCGCTTTAACGCCTGAATGGAGCTTGTACCGCAGCCGAAATTTTGAGTGGATGCCAACTTTTGAAGAGCCTTTTCGATCCACCTGGGAAGTTCGCTTCCTGATTGTTTTACTCCTATTGACTTTAGTCCTGCTGAGTATTGCTCTCCTCAAAAAAGGTCGCCGGCATTCATTTGCCGGGGTTACTTTTCTAATTTATTGTTATCTAGCGCAGAATGCCAGCCGCTTTATTTCAACCAGTGCCTTGGGATTTTCCCTTTTATCTTTTTATGCGTTGAGAGAATTGAAGTGGGAGCTCAAAGAAAGTTGGAACCGGAGATTTACAACTGGGTGTGCAGTATTTTTTTTGGCACTGGCGGGATGGATCACATTGGAAGGGTACACCACAGCTGCGGGTTATCGTCGGTTTGGAGGCGGGCTCAACCCGGAATATTTTCCCGTAGGGGCGGCTAATTTCATTAAGTCGAGAGATTTACAGGGACATTTTTTTAATGAGTACGCCTGGGGGTCCTACTTTATTTGGACTCTGAATCGCAAACAAAGTCTTTTTATTCACGGGCACATTGATGATCCAAGACACTTGGCTGACGACTACTTTGCAGTTAATGCGCGGAAGGATCTTTTTGATAATACGGTGAACCGATATGACATTCGATATTTTGTGTTGGATAAAGCGAAACTATTTGTAGAGCCTCGTCCGAAACTCCTCGATTTTCTGGATCAGTGGAAAATCATTTATGAAGACGAGATATCGATAATTTGGGCAAGGTAGAAGGGAAGGGGGAGATCGCGTCGACACGATCTCCCATAAGCTCGCCTAGTGATTGAGTTGCGAGGACATTTCTGGATTGTTATTGAAATCCTTTGCTAGTTGGCAATTGCTTTCGTCAACACGCCGATATTCATTCCAGCCCAATTCGTTGGAGACTGCTTTACCTTCTTTATCTAACTTAGTATTATTTTCAGACTGTACCCAACCTTTTGGGGTGACCTGGAGCGTATTCTCGCGGTCCAGCTTCACATAATCGGTACGGTCCTTATCTCGTCTAGGTTTGGGTGCTGCCTTTACTGCGCATCTCCATTGATTAGCCACAATAGGGGCAGCGCACTCGTATCTAAAATCTTCAAAGGGCCCGACGACTTTCTGATTCCAATCACCGTTTGACAATTGGGACCATTCTTCGCGCCAATGCTTAAATGCTTGACCACCTGCGATACCGATGTGCTGAAGGGAGCCAGGGGAATCCTTTAGAGGCT
>JBDSKY010000220.1:0-3117 GCA_039916675.1 Bdellovibrionia bacterium | reverse complement strand
CCCGAAGGAAAGTGCAAAAAAGGATTTTCAAGAAATGTTAACTGAACTCGAGGACAAGTTGGGCATTTATCACCTCGCAGAGATCCTATCCAATAAGAGGGGTTTTGATACGGAAGCCTATATGAACCAGGCATTCAATAATGAGTGCCCGATTTGCTTGGAACCTTTCGCGAAAGGTGAAAATGTTAAAACCTTGGGCTGTTTACATAAATTTCATGAGGAATGCTTGAAAGACGGGAAGCTTCTGAAATGTGTTTATCGATGCGATTGATTTGCTGACTTCGCCAGTCGAGTGGTCAGCAAAATCATGAAAAGTCTTTTTTGATCTGCAGCAGCAATTGAAGGGTCAGATCCTATTGTCGGAATCCGGCTTTAATTCTATTTGACAGTAATTTTTGCTGCCGGTAGGTAATTAGATCAAACGGGGAGATAGATATGAAAAAGTTAGCCATTTTAGCAATGTTTGGGATCGCGTTGAGCACCACTCAGGTTCGGGCCGATGAAGCCTCGGACAAACAGCACGATTGTATCCTAATGACCGGAGCCCAAGTCGCCGCTGCCGGATTATCCCTCTCAAACGGAGGTTCCGGTCACTTAGAGTATTGGTTGAGAACGTTCGAACTTCTCCGAAGTAATGCAAATGCTATTAGCGCGTCGCTTCAACAAAATGTAATTCCCTCCATTAAGTCTCCATTTTTAAGTGCTGCGATGGGGGAGATCATTAAAGACATCCAATCTGCTCTTCAAGAGGGGGGCGGTGATGCTGAATTCTGGTGGCATGAGACATCGGAGCAAATCCGAATTTATGGGAGAGCCGCAGAGAAGATTAAGAAAATGAAAGAGTTGGCTTGCAGTTAAGTTGGCTAGACTATTACTCCCCGGTCCTGCCGAATATTTCGTGTCAGCAATCCCTTTTTCCGTGGGTTAATAAAATTGATTAAACTAGTTCAATTATTGGGTCGACCTGGCGCTTAGCTTGTGCTACTTCAAATGTTTAAAATAAATAAGGACATGTAGATGGACACGCGTACAAATAAGAAAGTTCTAGTCTTGATTTTTTTAGGGATCCTGCTCGGAGGTAGTGCTTCGGCCGGTCCAATTTTCTCGCGTCCGCAACCTCCTGTGCTCCATTTTGATGCAGTTTGTAAAGTCTTAAAGTTTTCTGATGTAAAAACGCTAAGTATTGCTTCTCAGGTCGATTCAATGTGGCATGAGGCAGCGGAAACAGAGATGAGAAATACTTGTAGGAAGGGTGTCGCTTCTCTCAAGAATGGTTTGAATAAAATCACTGTGGACGGCAATATTGAAAAACAATCCGCTCTGCTTGCGCAACTTCCTTTAGTTATTTCAAGCTTTGACAATCTAGATGGTCCTTTCGCAAGTCAACTGACAGATGAGCTTGTTCAGGCTACCCAGCAAGTGAATCAGAAATTCCTGGTTCGATTTGAGAATGACACTCAGTCTATGAACACCGAGCAGAAATGCGAGTGGATCAATTCGGCTGAGGGCAGTAGAATTTTCTCGCTTCTTGCCATCTCTGCGTTTCGAAATGAGCCTGTCTTAGAAAAAGTATTTGAGACCGCCACATCTTGCTTTCCGAATGATATGCTTGGGATGACAGGTCGATTCGGTTCTCTTTTAGTCCTGAGCCGCATATTAGATCAGCAAATGAGTTTGCAAGTAAAGGTGTTCCGCGCTGCGGTTGAATTCGAACTGCCAATATTCAAAGTAAGTATCTTGCTCGGTTTAGCACCCTATATTTCTCAAAATCCGGAGCTCAAGGCGCTTTTTGAAGAAGAGCTTCCTCGTATGCGTTTGAGACATCGCATTGCTATAAATGACTCTTCCTTCGTGAAGAAAAATCGTTGGTTGCCAGCTCTTATTCTAGATCAAGTGTAGGTCCTGGTTCTTTCTCTAGAATAAACTCATAATAAATAAATACAATTAATGTCATTATTGCTCAATCAGGTCGTTTCAGCAGCGCGATTATTTGAGCCGCTCCTTAAGGAACGGTGATAGGCTCAACTGGTTTAGTTCAGAGCCTGCTGATCTGGCACATGCTATTCGGGTAACAAACACTTTTCTGAAAATAGTATTTACAAATTATGTATTAAATGATAGAAGCATGAATCGTAAATCAAGTTTACGTACCGGTCTTTTTGATCGGGTGTGTGATTGATAATAAAGTACTTGGAAAGCCGAATAAGGATTTTTAAAATGAGAAAAATGATTAGTTCATTGATAATGATTGCGTTATTTACACAAAACATAAGTCTGAGCTATGCAGGAAATGGTGAGTTAACTGTTACCTATGATTTTTCGATTCAGCAGGAGGCAGATCCTTCAATACAAGCAATACAAGATAACTCCAGCTCAGTCACAAGCCTTCATTTGAATGAAGTATCGCCACGTGACCTTGAAAGTGGTGACGAAAACAGTATTCTGAACTCTCGAATCACCCGAAAGTCTAAGATTATTATGGGTGCGCTGGCTTTTATGACAGTTGCATTTGTTGGTGTTATTGTGATGAATGAACAAGGCCTCTTTAAAGGCCAAAATCTTGCTCCGGCAAGTCCGACGGGTAGTACACAGCCTATCCTTCCGAACGGACCCATGGAGATTTCATCTATTGCTTTTTCAAATCGCAATTGGTTGGTCAAGGGTGGCTTCCGCTCTCCCGGTCCTAACTACTGGTCAAATTCTACCGACTCAGTTTATATTGACGGCAACGGGAGCCTGGTTTTGAAAGTGAAAAAGTCTGGCAATATTTGGCATTCCGCAGAAGTTGGTTTGGCCGAATCATTGGGATATGGAATTTACGAAACCCAGATCGAAAGACCGTTAACCTACTCTGATCCAAATCTGATGGCCTTTTCCTTTATCTATGCAGATGATGCCCGTGAATTCGATATGGTTCATTTTCTGAATTCGAAAGATGCAGTCGAAAAGTACAGCCAGTTTGCAGTGCAACCAAGCGAGCTTCCAGGCAATATGCATAGATTCCAGTCTCGTACCGGAAGTACCGATAGTATGACCTATCGATTGAACTGGTCCGCAAAACAGGCCCTTTTCGAAGCTCTGGTAGATGGAGTCGTAGTGGAGTCGTTTACCTATCAA